>JBHEKO010000246.1:0-5846 GCA_041859475.1 Candidatus Hydrogenedentales bacterium | reverse complement strand
TCTTGAACGCGAACTCGCTTCTCCGTTCCCCCAGAGAGATGATAGTCCGCATTGTGTGACGCAACTAATGCATTATAGTCCTGGCGTTTCAAGGGTGCAATAGCGTTCTCTGGAATGGGTGTGCGTCAGAAAAGTGGGATCAGCGGGAGGTCTCCCGGAGCCTGCCTCCATTGGCGGAGGCTCGCGCTGCTCACCTGGCGTGGCCTGGTCGCAACAAGAACGGACGAACGAATTCGTATTCCCGGACGGACATAAGCGGCGGTGAGCGAAGAGGCGTTTTCGGCGAAAGCGCCCTACCCGTAGCGCGAGACGCGCGTGCGGACACCGCGAGGACACCGCGAGGACACGGCGAGGTTGCCTGGGGGCGATTTGCCGGATACAATGCCGCGATTGGGCGTGCGGACAAAATTTGGGGAGCGCACCCGCGTCGGAAGGAGAAATCTCACCATGCCAGCCAAGACTAACGTAACATTTGGATTGATCGTCGGGAATCGCGGGTTCTTCCCGGATGAATTGGCCCGCGAAGGCTACGCACTCATGTCGAAACTGCTGAAGAAACTCGGCTATGGCGTCGTTGTCCTGTCGGACAAGGACACGAAGTACGGTTGCGTGGAAACGTGGGACGAAGCGAAGAAGTGCGCGGAGCTTTTCAAGAAGAACAAAGACAAGATTAGCGGCGTCATCGTGACCTTGCCGAACTTCGGGGACGAGCGCGGCATCGCGGACTCGCTGAAGTTGTCGGGGCTGGACGTCCCCGTGCTCGTGCACGCGTGGCAGGACGACGTCAAGAAGATGTCGCTTAAGCACCGGCGCGATTCGTTCTGCGGCAAGATGAGCGCATGCAACAACCTTCAGCAGTACGGGATTCCGTATTCATTGACGGCGCGCCACACGCTGAACCCGGAGACGGAAGAGTTCGAGAACGAGGTGCATGCGTTCGCGGCGACGTGCCGCGTTGTTTGCGGCCTGCGCAATTGCCGCGTCGGGGCAATCGGCGCGCGGCCCGCGGCGTTCAACACGGTGCGGTACAGCGAGAAACTGATGCAGGAATCGGGCATCAGCATCGAGACGCTGGACCTGTCCGAAGTGTTCGGACGCGCGGCGCGCTTGAGCGACTCGGACCCGAAACTGAAGGCGCGTATCGAGGCCATCAAAGGCTATACGAATACGAAAGGCGTGCCGAATCCGGCTCTGCTGAAGATGGCGAAGTTGGCGCAGGTGATTCACGAGTGGAAGACGGCACTCGACCTGAACGTCACGGCATTTCAATGCTGGACCAGCATGGAAGAGTTCTTCGGAATTGTGCCGTGCACGGTGATGAGCATGATGAGCGATCAACTGGCGTCGTCGGCGTGCGAGACGGACGTAGCCGGGGCCATCAGCATGCACGCGCTTGCGCTTGCGTCGCAGACGCCGAGTTTCCTTCTCGATTGGAACAACAACTACGGCGACGACCCCGACAAGTGCGTCTGTTTCCACTGCTCGAACTTCCCCAAGAGCTGCTTTGAGGAATCGGGCGCAACCATGATTTATCAGGACATCATCGCGGGCACCGTTGGCAAGGACAACACGTACGGCTCGCTGCAGGGCCGGATCAAGGCGCATCCGATGACGTACTGCCGAATGAGCACGTTCGACACCTACGGGTTGATCCGCGCGTACGTGGGCGAAGGCGCGTTTACCAACGATCCGATCGACACGTTCGGCGGATTCGGCGTCACGCATGTTCCGGACCTTCAAGGGTTGCTGCAGCATATCTGTCGCAACGGGTTCGAACACCATGTTGCCGGGAACCACGGCCAAGTGGCGCGCGCGGTTCACGAGGCCTTTACGGTCTATCTCGGATGGGATTGCTACTGGCATCAGGCGTAAGCAAACAGGAGGCCGAACGCATGAGTACTTTAGGCGTTGGAGTCATTGGAGCCGGTTGGGTCGCGGGCGAGTATATTCGAGCGGCGGCCTCCGACCCGGGCACGAAGCTTGTTGGCATCTATGCGCGCACCGAACGGTCGGCGCGCGACAAAGCGGTCGAGTGCGGCGTCAAGTGCGATATCTTCACCGATCTCGGCAAGATGCTGGCGCTCCCCGAGATCGATATTGTCGTCGTGGCCACGCCGCCGATCTGCCATAAGGAGCACGCGGTCGCCGCGGCGCAAGCAGGCAAGCACCTCGTACTCGAGAAGGCCATGGCGAATACCTTGGAAGAGGCGCGTACGATTCGCGATGCCGTGGCCAAAGCGGGCGTCAAGTCGGTCGTGAGCTTCGTGCTGCGGTGGAATCCGCTGTTCGAGATCATCAAGACCCAGCTCGCGGACAATGCCATCGGCAGTGTGTTCCTGGGCGAGGTGGACTATTTCCACGGCATAGGACCTTGGTACAAGCAGTTCGCGTGGAGTTCGAAGAAGGAAACGGGCGGAAGCTCGCTCCTTTCCGCGGGATGTCACGCCATGGACGCACTGCGGTGGTTCATGGGCGACGACATTGTCGAAGTCTTCCAGTATTCGGGGGGCGGGAAGTTCGGAGAACTCGCCGCGTATGAGTTCGATCCGACGTCGGTGACGCTATGCAAGTTCGCCGGCGGGCGGATGGGCAAGGTGGCCTCGTGCGTCGAGTGCATTCAGCCTTATGTGTTTAACATCAATCTGGTCGGGACGCAGGGGACCATCCGCAACAACCAGCTGTACTCGAAGCCCAAGTTCCCGGGACAGACCGGTTGGGCCCAGATCCCGACGATCCTGCCCGATAGCGGCGACGTAACGCATCATCCGTTCCAGATCGAATTGCATCACTTGGTCGATTGCATCGCCAGCGGCAAGGAGTCCCACTGCAGCGTTGCCGACGCGTACAAGACGCATGAAGTGTGTTTCGCAGCCGATTTGTCGGGCAAGGAAGGGCGCCCGGTGAGACTGCCTTTGCCGTAAGCAAGCCCGGACGAGTCATTCATGAAGCGTTTTCTCTCGAAGAACCTCTTGGTCCTAATCATGGGCGCGGTGTGCCTGTTTCTGGCGTGGCGCTCGCAGAACTTCCTCACGGAAGGCAACCTGCTGAACCTGATCCGGCGCACGAGCGCCGTGGCGGTGACGGCGGTCGGCGAGACCTTGGTCATCATCACGGGCGGCATCGACCTGTCCGTGGGCAGTGTCGCGGCGTTGGCGGGCGTGGTATCGACGCGCGTGTTGCGCGATTTCCAGGTGCCTGTCCTGGTTGGGATTTTTGCGGGAATCGGAACCGGGCTTCTTTGTGGCGGCATCAACGGCGCGTTGGTTACACGAGGAAAGATCCCGCCGTTTATTGTCACCCTGGGAATGATGCTCGCCGCGCGCGGGATGGCCCATGTGCTCGCCGGGGGCAGTCGAATCTCCGGAATGAGCAGCGGGTTCCGGCTTCTGGGCGGAAGCGAGGTCCCCTGGATACCGTTCATGGTGACGCTGGTAATCGTTGCGATCTTCGCGGTGGTCCTGTATCACACGCGCTTCGGCAGGCAGATCTATGCGGCCGGCGGAAATCTCGTAAGCGCCCGTCTGTCCGGCGTGCCGGTGGATTGGGTGCGCTTCTCCGTGTATGCGTTGTGCGGGATGCTCGCGGGATTCGCGGGCATCATGATCTCGTCGCGCACGGGCGTGGGCGACCCTACCATGGCGGAGGGCATGGAACTCGATTCCATCGCGGCGTGCGTGGTGGGTGGGGCAAGCTTGATGGGCGGCGAGGGAGGCGCATTCGGGGCGCTATTTGGAGCGCTGATTATCGGCACCCTCGTGCAACTGTGCCAATTGAACGGCATGAGCGATGAGTGGCAGCGCATCGTCGTAGGCACCCTCATCGTTGTTCTTGTGTTTTTCGACAACATGCGAAAGCGTCGAAGCGGCAGACTCAACGAACTGTAGGCAGCTTCGTTTACCGGGAGGCGATGCGATGAAACGGGCACTGACTGTATTGGCAATTACCTTGGCGGTCTTGGGATGCACCCCGCAGCAACCCAGCTCGGAGGCCCTAGGTTCCGAGGCTCCTAACGAAGCAGCCACTCCGGCGCCATCGGACGCAACCGGCGCTCCGGCCCCCGTGGGCGACCTCTCCTTTGCCGTCGTGCCGAAAGGCTTGACCCATCAATTCTGGCTGACGGTAAAGAAGGGCGCGGAGACCGCGGCCGCCGAGAGAAATATCAAAATGACGTGGCTCGGTCCCGAGAAGGAAACGGACGTCGTCAAGCAGATCAACATTATCGAGGACATGATCGGCAGCGGCGTGAATGGGATTGTCATGGCCGCGTGCGACCAGGACGCTCTTGCGGATGTCGTCAAACGCGCATCCGATAAGGGGATTACCGTCGTGACGATCGACTCGGGCGTCAATTCGGAAATCCCCGCGTCGTTCGTTGCCACCGACAATGCCGCGGGCGCCGCGGCTGCCGCCAAGGAGTTGGCCCGCCTCATCAACAATGAAGGCGAAGTCGGCGTGATTCCCTTTGTAAAAGGGGCATCGACCTCCGAGTTGCGCGAGCAGGGTTTCATGAAGGGAATCGCGGAGTTTCCCAACATCAAAGTCGTGGCCGTGCAGCATTGTCAGAGCGACGTGTCCAAGGCGATGAACGTGACCGAAGACATGCTGACCGCGAATCCGAATCTCAAAGGGATCTTCGCGGCGAATGAACCCGCGGCCTTGGGCGCGGCGCAAGCGATCGAAGCCGCCGGCAAAACAGGTCAAGTCAAGATTGTCGCATTCGACGCATCGGACGACGAGGTGAGTGCCTTGAAGCGCGGCGTCATCCAGGCGCTTGCCGTGCAAAACCCATTCAAGATGGGATACGAAGGCGTCAAAGCCGCGTTCGATTACATCAAAGGGCAGCCGGTGGAAAAGCGCATCGACACCGGGATTACCTTGGTTACGCAAGAGAACATGAACGACCCCGAGATTCTCGAGCTTTTGAACCCGTTGTAGACCGGAAGCCGTAGCCATCCAACCGGGCGCCTGCCCCGCGTGTTCAACCGGGAGGGGAAACGATGAGCGCGTTCCCGCGGAGTCCACGGATTACTCGCCGCGAGTTTGTCGGGCGCGCAGTGGGCGCGGCGTGTGCCGCTGCCATGGCGCCGGGCGCGCTGAGGGCTTTCGCAGCCGAGCGGCCCCCGAATTTTGTCATCATCTTCACCGACGACCAGGGGTACGCCGACGTGGGGTGCTTCGGCGCACCGGACATCAAGACGCCGCGACTCGACCGCATGGCCGCGGAGGGGATGCGCTTCACGGACTTCTATTCGGCGGCTCCCGTGTGCACGCCGTCGCGCGCGGCGCTCATGACGGGGTGTTACCCGCAACGCGTGGGCATGGCGGACATGCCTCGCGAGAAGGGGCGCGGTCACGTTATCTTTCCGGATATGACCTGCGGGCTCAATCCCGGCGAGATTACCATCGCGGAGATGCTCAAAGGGCAGGGGTACGCCACGGCCTGCGTGGGCAAATGGCACCTGGGGCACAAGCCAATGTTTCTTCCAACGCGCCACGGTTTCGATACCTATTTCGGCATTCCCTACAGCAACGACATGAAGCCGACGCCGTTGATGCGTAACGAGGAGGTCATCGAAGAGCCCGCAAACCAGGACACCCTCACGGAGCGCTACACGGAAGAGGCCGTGCGCTTCATTCGCGAGAATAAGGATCGTCCCTTCTTTCTCTACATGCCGCACAACATGCCGCACACCCCGTTGCATGTATCGGACCGCTTTCGCGGCAAGTCCGCGGGCGGGCTCTATGGCGACGTTATCGAGATGATCGATTGGAGCGTAGGGGCGGTGATCGACGCGCTGGCCGAGAGTGGCGTGGACGGCAATACCCTCGTCGTCTACACATCCGAC
>JBHEKO010000215.1:0-7667 GCA_041859475.1 Candidatus Hydrogenedentales bacterium | reverse complement strand
TGATTGGATGTCGGCGAGCGACAAGTCTCGTGTCGATTTCACCAGTCGCCGGTAATCGGCCAATTCCTTCTTGTTGTGCCGTGGAAAGCGGGCCATTTCGGGCAGCGGCAAGGCGACGGGCTTGTCCTTGCGCAGTGGCACAACCTTGCTGATCGCCTCTTTCAGGTCCTCCCCTTTTCCCTGAAATTCATAGAAAGCCCGGCTCACTTCGTCGTCATTGCGCGGCGGCCATGGCAATCCTCCGAAGAGTTGCCAGACTACGTACTCCGCATCCGGCTCTTCCCATCCGCACCACGGTTGGGGGAACGCTTCACGCGCAACCCCTCCCGGCCTCTTTCCGTAGATTGGCGGCCACGGCCGGCGCGGTCCCGACGCGAATTTGAGAATGTAGACATACTGCCGTCCGTAAAGGGCGGGGGCATTGGCGATGAACTCACCGGCGGGCGCCTGGCCAAACCACGAATCGATCACCCGAAAGCGCGACGCATTAAAGCCCGCGCCGGTACATTGGACAACGCCCACGAAATCGCTGGCGGCTACCGATTCGTCCCAGGGAATAGGGCTAATATCAGATGTGGCGGTGAAGGCAACCACGCTTAACGCGCTGAAGACGACGAGCGTCTTGCGATTCAAGCGAATCATTGCCCTTGTCTCCTTGGTTGCGATCAATTCATCGCCCTTGACCCAGTTGAATGGAATAATAGCGGTAGGCGTGGGAAAGTTCCCACTATTCGGGTGAATCTCTGGGATGGAGTGCGCGCCCAGGGATTGCCGATGCGTGGGGCGAGGGGCATGCAACCCATTCTGGGTTGACCCGTGGGGAAGGTGGCGACCCAGGGTGCCGCCGCCTTCGCTATCGCTTCGGGGTTGTAGTCCTGGGCTTGGGAGACGAAGCCTCCTTGAGGTAAAGAGCGGGGAACCAAAGCGTTTACAACTTGGTGGTATTGCTTTCGCGGGGGCATCGGTGACGCGCAGCTATTGCTGCGACGATGAGTTGATGCTTGCCGATGAAACTTCTTCTCTAGCATAATGGATTAATAGGGTGAACTGCGTTTGGTTCGTCAATGGGGGAGTGCGGGGATTATGTCGATTCGGCGCTGGCTGTCCATCGGTCTACTAATCGGTCTCGCAGTCGCGCCAAGCGCCTCTGCGTGCGGGAATTTCTACTATCCGAACTCCTACCTTACGTTTGGCAGAGAACAGCGAATTCTGGCGATGCCGGAAGCGAACTTTCGCCACGAGTTGTCGCGGATCTTCGACATGGACCTAAGCGAGACCGAGGCGGAACATAAGGCACTTGAAGACGCATCCATGGGGAAGCCGACATTATGGTATTCGACCGTGGAGGCGGATTTGTCCGATCTCCGCTTGGCGCTAACCGAAAAAGGCCTAGCCCCTGAAGATGTCAACGATTTGACTACGCGATATGCGGCCTTGCGCGCGAGAAACAACCCGCTACTCTGGGCGCGACTAGTCGCTTTGCAGAAAGGGGATTTGGCCCCGGGTGCCGATCAAGGACGCACAGAGTTGCCAGGGGTGGAAGAGAGTTCTCCTATGCTCAACTTCTTCTCCGACACCTTGGTGTTGCAAGCAATCCCGAAGGAATTCGCGATGTATTGCCGCGGTGCAATCGCCCACCGCAAAGGCGACAAGAATGCCGCCGAGCGCGAATGGAAGACGCTCCTGGAACTGCCAGGCGAAGAGCGGGCCTATCGCTCGACTTGGGCCGCCTATATGCTTGCGAAGACCGCTCTCGCGGACGACCCGGAGACTTCCGAGAGGTACTTTGCACAAGTTGAAGAGCTCGCGAATGCGGGGTTCCATGACACTCTTCAACTCGCAGGAGAAAGCTACGGTTGGCAGGCGCGGGCCGAGTTGCAGATGGGCGACTACGCCGCAGCCATTCAGCACTATGCCTTGAGTCTGAAATCGGCCAAGAACTCGGACCGGTACCGGTGGTGCAATTCGCTTAAATTCGCGTGTCAGGCCGCATGCCAAGCGGAACAATTCGACATGAGACTCACCGCCGATCCCCTGTGTCGCCGACTCATCGTAGCGTGGCTGCTCTCCGACCACGAATTATGGGGCAGGATTGGGAGGTGGAACGCCGCTCTACGTGAGGGCGGAGTCGAAGGTCCTTTTCCGGACGCAGACAGACTCGCCTGGGCCTCCTACCTGGCAGGCGATATCGAGATGGCCCAGCACTGGGTGGACACAGCCGATCCCGCGTCACCTTATGCGAAATGGGTGAGATCCAAGCTGCTCCTGCGAGACGGGCATGTCGAAGAAGCCCTCAAACTCATTCATTCACTCATGGACGCCTTTCCGAAAGACGAGGCGTGGCGTATCAATGAGGAGTCGTTTGTCGACGTACGCGCCGATGTAAAAGCGAGTCTCGGGGTGCTTGTTTTGGGCCGCGGCGAATACGTTAAGGCGCTTGACCTCTTCCTTCGTGCGGATTATTGGACGGATGCGGCATATATTGCAGAACGCGTGCTCACCATCTCGGAACTCCGAGTATACGTAAACGAACATGCGAACGACCCCACACTTAAAGCGAACGGAAACGACTATTACACTTGGCGTGGAAGCCACATGAACTTGCTTCGTGACATCTTGGCCAACCGCTTGGTCCGAAACGGTCAATGGTCAGCAGCCGCGAAATACGCATCCGCACAACAAAAGGAGATGTTGACTACGTTGGTTTCGGAATTGAGAGCCGCCGCAGAAACGCGTTCCGTGCGTTGGGGGAACTTCCTGTATGAACTGCCCGCGGAGAATTCCGGGGGGAAGAATGCACGCAGGACGGATGCAGAGTGGGCGAGCCACGTGATTGCGGCGGCGCAGATCGTTAGAGAGTTCGGCATGGAACTCTTGGGCACGGAAATTGAGCCCGATTGGTGGTACTCGCAGGGAAGATATGAGCTCGACGGCCCCACCTATCATCGTACCTTCAAGCTGGATACGAATCCCCCACTGACGTACGGCAATCGTTTCGGTCGAGACGAATCGTTCAATTCAATGAATCCCTCCACCGCAAAGGCATTGTCGGCAAGTGACGACGAAATGCAACGCGTGTGGAAAAGCGCGCCGAGTCCTGTCAAACGTTTCCATTATCGCTACGTTGCCGCTGACCTCATGTGGCAGGCGGCGCGCGTGTTGCCGGACAACGACCCGAAGACGCTGAGCGTGTTGTACGAGGGAGGTTCGTGGATCAAGGACCGCGACCCGAAGGCCGCGGATCAATTCTATAAGGCGATAGTTCGGCGGTGTCCGAATCTGCCGTATGCGCAGGAGGCGGAGAGGATTCGTTGGTTTCCGAGTACGCCGCCTGATGCGCAGTAAGTTTGGACTGTGGCGTGAGCTTGGGCGCAGGCGTCGGGATGACGAATGGAAGAGCGTCCGGGTTCGAAACTACAGTCTGGACGCAGACCCACACAGAATTCGCTGTTTCCGCTACCCAGACGCAGCCCGGCACAGGTTCCTTCTGCGCAGAACCTTCCTTTTGCTTTCCACCCGTTTTCGTGGCTATAATCCGCGTTTACTTAGCAAGGGCACTATCTTCGGAAGAAAGAGACCAGCATGATCATTGTGATGTCCACGCACAACCGTGCGGAAGTTGAAGACGTAATCAAGAAGGTCGAAGAACTCGGGTACAAAGCGCACGTCATCGAAGGCGTCGAACGGACCGTCATCGGCGCAGTTGGCGATGAACGCGGCAAGGCGCGACTCCAGTCGTTGGACTCCATGCCCGGCGTCGAGAGCGTCGTGCCTATCCTCAAGCCGTACAAACTCGCAAGCCGCGAGCTGAAACATGCAGACAGCACCTATCAAGTAGGGCCTGTAACCATAGGTCCCGGTAAGTTTTGCGTGATGGCCGGACCCTGCTCCGTCGAAACGCGCGACCAGATTCTCGAAACCGCGCGCGCCGTCAAAACGGCCGGCGCTCATATACTCCGGGGCGGGGCCTACAAGCCTCGCACCTCGCCCTACGCATTCCAGGGCCTGGAAGAAGAAGGTCTTGCCCTGCTCGCGGAAGCGCGCAAAGAAACGGGACTGCCGTTCATCACGGAAGTCATGACGCCCGAGCAGGTTTCGGTTGTGGAAGAATACTCCGACATCCTCCAGATTGGCGCGCGCAACATGCAGAATTTCGGATTGCTGAAAGCAGTTGGCCGCACGAAGAAGCCCGTGTTTCTCAAGCGCGGCATGATGTCCACCATCAACGAATTATTGATGTCGGCGGAATACGTCATGTCCGAAGGCAATACGCAAGTCATCCTGTGCGAACGCGGGATTCGGACCTTCGAATCCGAGACGCGCAATACGTTCGACATCGCGGCCATCCCCGTGCTGCGCAAGCACACGCACCTGCCCATCTTCGCCGACCCGAGCCACGCAACCGGGCATTGGGATCTCGTGATCCCCATGGCCATGGCGGCGGTCGCGGCGGGCGCCGATGGACTCATGGTGGAAGTGCACCCGCGCCCCGTCGAAGCCTTTTCCGATGGCAGCCAGTCCCTCAAGCCGAAACGCTTCCAAGAGATGATGGACGCCATTAAGCCCATACTGTCCGTGGTCGGCAGATCGCTGTAATCCGCATGACGGAAGAAATTATCGAACAGCAAGAACAAGAAGAAGAGTTGGAGCTCGAAGCGGTTGAATCGCTCAGCCGCGACGAGTCGCGTCAGACCCTGCACGCGTTGCTCTTCGTCAGCGACCGGCCCATGAGCGCGGAACGCCTGGCCGAAGCGCTGGGCGACACGGACCGCGAGATGGTGATTACCCTTCTCGATGAATTGCGCAAGGAAGTCGAGATGTCCTTTGCGCCGTACGTGCTGAAGGAAATTGCCGGCGGCTACCAACTCACGACGAAGGCCGAATACGCGCCTTACATCCGGCGCTTGTTCCAGCTCAAGAAGCGGAACCGGCTGTCGAAGGCCGTGCTCGAGACGTTGGCGATCATCGCCTACAAGCAGCCCGTGACGCGCGGTGAAGTCGAGGCCATTCGCGGCGTGAGCGTGTCGCACGCATTCGACATCCTTCAAGAGAAGCGGCTGGTCAAGGTCGCGGGCGTCGCGGAAGCGCCGGGCCGCCCCAAGATTTTCCGCACCACCGACGAGTTTCTGGTTCATTTCGGCATCAAGAGCCTCAAGGAGCTGCCGACGATCGAGGAACTCCGGGAAACGGCCCCCTGAAGGGCCCGGGCACTGCGATGCGACTGCAACAATACATGGCGGCATGCGGCGTGGCCTCGCGCCGCGCATCGGAAAAGTTCATCGTCGACGGACGCGTTTCCGTCAATGGGCACCGCGCCGAACTCGGCCAGAGGGTCGATCCCAACGTCGACCGCGTGACAATCGACGGCAAGCCCCTTGCCACCGAATCGAAGGTCTACATCCTCCTCAACAAACCGCGCGGCATCGTCACGAGCGCCAAAGACACGCACCACCGCAAGACGGTATTGGACTGCGTTCAGGGGGTAAACGCGCGCCTGTTTCCGGTGGGCCGCCTCGATATGGACGTCGGAGGCGCGATCATCCTCACCAACGACGGCGATTTGGCCTACCGGCTCATGCACCCCAAGTTCGAGGTTGAGAAAGTCTACGAGGCCTGGGTCCAAGGCGACCTTACGCGCGAAACGGTGAAACGCCTTGAGCAAGGCGTGCAGCTCGAAGACGGCATGTCGGCTCCCGCAAAGGCCGCCATTCTATCGTCGGGGCGAGGCGCAACCTTGGTGCAACTCACCTTGCACGAAGGCCGCAACCGCGAAGTAAAGCGCATGTGCGAAGAAGTCGGCCATCCCGTCCTGGAACTGAAGCGCGTCGCATTCGGCCTGCTTCAAGTGCGGGGACTCAGGCCCGGCGAATGGCGTCACCTCGTAGGCGAGGAACTCACCCGCCTGCTCGCGCTCGGCCAGAAGAAAGCGCGCAACGCCAACCCCAGGCAATGACGCCTCAGGCCTATTTCCCTACTTCGATTTCCTTGTTCTCGCCAGCTTCAAGATGGACACTGCCTCTGAACAACGTTGTGCGGCCCGCCGAGACCACCAGCCAGTAGTCATCGCTCAAGAGGTTGGAGAAGACATAGTCGTTTCCTTCTCTCCGATAGTCCTGCCGTTGTTGACTACGGAGGGAAACCGTGCAGTTGGCAGGAGCCCCTTCGGCGAGGATCACGTGCAACGTGGCCCCGCGCGACAACCTTGCCTCCATTGCAGGCTCCGAGTCTTCCCACGACGAGCGATAGCGCGCATATCCATCCGCCAGAATGACAAGAGTGCCTTCCGTTACCGTGACGCCATCCAGGCGAGCGCGTCCTTGTTTGTCGGTTACGGCGGAGGCGTCGTTTCCCAACGTGCCGGCCCGAGCATCTCTTGGCTCAAGGGAAACCGTTGCCCCTTCGATGGGGACTCCCGCGCCGGTTTCGAGCACGGTCACGTCGATCATCGACGCGGGCTTCAGTTGCAGGACCAACTCCTCGCTTGCGGGGAGGGTGTCCAATGGGTGCGCGTATACGATGTCTTGCGATACTTCTTGAAAACCTCGCGCCGCCGCCGTGACGCGATATACATCGCCCGTGTCCAGCGAGGAGACGGCAAACTCGCCGTTGTCCGAACAGAAAGTGACTCCCGTACTATCGAACGTGGCGTAACCTGTTCCGGCGTTCTCCAATTGGCCGGCTTCCTTGGGGGTGCCGATGAAGATGCGGAAATCCCGCACAGGCTTTCCTTCCGTGTCCACAACCTTACCCCGAATCGCACCGATTCCGGCGAGCGTAATCACGTTGTCGCCTTCGGTGGAGAGTTCCGCGCTGTCCTTGCGGCTGAGACCGCGCTTATAGATGTCGAAACGTACCGGCATAGTGGGGAGGGCGGCGAGTTCGAAGCGTCCGTCGGCCTTTGTCGTCGCCTCTCGCTCAGGCAGCCAAACCAATGCCAGCGTGGAATTATCCGGGGAGTAGACCACGGGGACTACCTTGACACCTTCAATCGGCTGGCCTTGGGGACTCTGCACGATTCCGCGGACGGTGGACCCGGGCTTCAGTCCGATTGAGACGGTGCGAGTGCCCTCGGGAACCTCGGGAAACGCGGGCGCCCATCCGGAAGCAATAACCGTGAGGTAGCCAGGCGAATCCGGCACATTAGGCACATTAGGCAAAGTGAATGCACCTGCCTCGTCGGTCGTCGTCTCGCGCCGGGTCTGCTCGGCCAGCGTGGCTCCCCAGCGCACCTTCGCACCGGCGACGGGCCGCGCATCGGGCGATGTGACCACGCCGGTCAGCGTGCGCGTGCCTGCCTCGACGGGCGGTGCGACGCCAGCCTTCTTCGCGACGGCTACGACATCCTTTCGGAGTTGCAGCGTGATTTCCGCGGCGGGCTGTTCCGGTGTGATTAGGACAGTCTCGTCTGCACCCGCGTAACAATCCGCGCTAGCCACGAAGGTGTAGCGCTTTTCGAAAGACACACCCTCCGATTCAAAATGTCCGTTTCGATCCGTACTCGCACAGGCGGGGGCCTGCGCGATGCTTGGGCCGTGGCTCGGCCAATATACGAGGGCGTTCGGCACTGGCTTGCCCGTTTCATCTACGACCGTTCCCCGTACGATGCCAGCGGGCTCAAGGTTGATATCGAGCGTAGCGTCCTTCGAGTGCGACGTGCTGAAGACAAC
>JBHEKO010000149.1:0-7010 GCA_041859475.1 Candidatus Hydrogenedentales bacterium | reverse complement strand
TGGGTCTGGGTCTCTTCAGGGTCTGGCCAGGGGATATTCTTCACTTCTATGGCCTGTACATGGCCACGGGGGCTCTCCTGCTCTCTGCACCGATGGGGGCGTATCCCCTGTTGGCGTTGACTGCGGTCGCCGTTGCCGCTCCGCTGAGGATGTACTTCGATCACGGCGCCGGCTATGGACCCGATCATATGCGGTACCTGGACTTCTGGTCCATGGAAGGATTTCCGCGCAATTTGTTCTACAACGGTTTTCACCCCTATTTCCCGTGGGTGGGTTTCTTTCTCATGGGGATGTGGCTTGCGCGGCGGGTGCTTGCGAAGCCGCAGCGGCGCTCGCGGTATCTGGTTGTGTCGCTGATCGTGGCGCTCGGCGCGGAGTTTGCCATGCGGGGTTGGAGAGATTTGCTTTGGCGCTCGGCAACCTTCGCTCCCGAATGGCGCCAAACGCTCGTCCATTGGTACGAACGGTCGCCCGGCATACTGCAGGTCATTGCTACGCAGGCAACCGCTTTCACGGTGATCCTGCTGTGCTTGATCCTGTGCGATCGATATCCGCGCGCGGGAACCACGCGGGCCTTGGCGAACACGGGACAGCTTGCGTTGACGCACTACCTCGGGCATATCTTCCTCGTGCTGGGGCCGCTGCTCGTAATGAATCAATTGGAGTACCACCATCCGCGCCTTTATTCGGTGGCTTTTGCGTGTGGCTACCTTGCCGCCGCAGTGCTGTTCTCCGTGTGGTGGCGGTCTCGATTCCCGCAGGGACCGCTGGAATGGGTCATGCGCCGGATTGCCGGATAGGCCACGCAGGTCAGGGCCGAAGCGCCTCGCCAGACTTCTTTCCGGGCATTGGCTTAACGCAGGCGCTAGCCTGAAGCAGAACCTTCATAACTCTTTTGTTTTCAATGCGCTACCTGAAGTAACAGCCCAATTACGAATTGAGTTGACAACTTTTTGTATCCAATTCATACTGAAGTGGAGACGCCGATAAGTTGGGGGGCGGCAAGCTCATGGCCGGTAAGTTTTTTGCACATGAGAGTATCAAGGGGGATCTCAAAGCTCAGATTGAACGGGGCGAGTATCCCGAGGGAACGCGCGTACCCTCCGAATACGAGCTGGCGAGGCGGTTTGGCGTCAGCCGTAATCAGACAAGACAGGCCCTGCGAGAATTGGAGCTTGAAGGATATGTGATCCGCAGAAGGGGGAGCGGTTCGTACGTTGCGCCGGCAGAGAAGCGCTTACCAGGGACCGTTGTTGAAGGGGGCATGACCGTGGCGTTGGTCTTCCCGCAGTACCTGTCGAATTACTCGCGTGACGTTGTGGATGGCTTCATGCAGCACATCGCCATGGCGGGCAAGCAGACCATCGTCTACAACGTCCAATTCGACGAGGAATGCGAAGCCCGGTCGCTCAAGGCGATCGCGGAGAGTGGCGTCGCAGGGCTTGCGGTTTGGGTTGAACACAACAATCAGGCGAACGCCGAATTGATGATTGAACTCCGCGAGCGGAAGTTTCCAGTAGTGTTGGTGGACCGGTGCTTGCCTTGTGTAGATCTGGATTCCGTGACGTCGGACAACGTCGAGATCGGATACCGCCTAACCAAGGCGCTAATTGATCGAGGGCATCGCCGGATCGCATTCGCGGGCACTGCACGAAGCAACACCATGAGCGTTGTCGACCGGCTCAATGGATATACCCGAGCGCTCAATGAAGCAGGCATCGCCGTCGACGCCGGTTTGGTTGCGCAGTTGTCGCGAATTCACACGGAGCCATCCGTGGTGGCGGGGGAATTGATGGGGCAGTATGACCGCCCGTCGGCGATCTTTTGTGTACACGATGCGCCGGCGCGGTTGCTTTACGCGGAACTGGTGAAGCTTGGATATCGCGTTCCAGAGCATGTCGAGATCGCGGCGCTGGAAGACCACCACGTTCCGCCCTGCGATCCCATTCCGATGATTTCTGTGTCCCAGCGCGGATTCGAAATTGGCGCGGCCAGTGCCGAACGATTGCTTGCGCGCTTGTCGAATCCGGATTGCACGGCCGAACAGTGCCTGATTCAGCCGACCGGGGTAGTCTCCAGCGGCGAACCTGCCGAAGCGAGCGCGGCCCCGGAGAAGCGGTCTGAATGGCCGGTAGTAAAGATGCAGCACATACACGGACCGCGTCCCTAGTCAAACGGGATGTAGGGAGAGGAGGTGAACAGCGAAGACTTCCGTCGGGAATTGCTGAGAGCGTATTTGAAAACGAAAAGGAAATCATCATGAAACGCGGATTTACCCTAATCGAACTACTTGTCGTAATTGCCATCATTGGCATTTTGGCCGCCATCCTCTTACCGGCATTGGCGCGAGCGCGTGAAGCGGCGCGGCGTGCGAGCTGCCAGAACAACCTCAAGCAATGGGGCTTGGTGTTCAAGATGTACGCAAACGAATCCAGGGGCGAGAAATACCCCACCATTCGTCAGTTCCAAGCCACATCAAGCGGATCGCCCTCGTTCAACGATTGTTCTGTACCCTCGAACACCGGTTTCACATCGGCGGTGGTCCCGAACATGTACCAGATCTATCCCGAATACTTGACCGACCAGAATCTCCTGTGGTGCCCGTCCGACGCGGAAAACAAGGGCGAGACCCCCACGGACTGGTTGATCAATGAAGGCGACCCCGACAGTGGCCTCGCGCTGTGCGAAGTTTCGCCGAAGTCGTATCAGTATTACGGCATGGCGCTCCAGGCGAGCCAGTACCTTTCCGACCTCTCCCTGCTTAACAGCAACGCCGACATTCTGACCATCATCAATGGCGATTTTCTGACGGCGCTCGTAGCCTATATCGGTCAAGTCGAAACGGCTGCCACGACCGCCAACTGGGGCGTTTTCGACAAAGACCTTTCCCAAGGCAGCGTGACTGTGTATCGCCTCAGAGAAGGTATCGAGCGGTTCTTCGTCTCCGACATCAACAATCCGGCAGCCTCCGCGGTGGCGCAGAGCGAGCTTGTCGTCATGTTTGATGAAGTGAACAAGGATGTCAGCCAATACAACCACATTCCGGGCGGCGGCAACATCCTTTACATGGATGGCCATGTGGCATTTGCGAAATTCCCGTCGGAATTCCCCATTTGCACGACATGGGTGAACGTGATTGAAGCGGCCGGTTCGCTGTAATCCAATACGTCCAGGCCGGACCCTGATTAAGCGTCAGCGGGCTCGGTCGCTGTAACGAGTGCTCTCCCTTGAAAGCCGGGGCGTGGGGCCACTTACGTGGCTCCACGCCTTGGCGCACAAGGAAGATTGCGACAGGGCGGACTTGAGAGCGATTATCAGCGCCGCATTCGGCATCCTATCCAAAAAGCACCGCGCCTGCTCTAGTCAGCCACTCTTCCTTGCAACGGAGGCTTTCTGAAATGCGTCGCCCGTTTCATTTGTCCGCATTGATGTGTTGCATTCTCCTTCTCGCCGGTTGCGCAACGTCCAATCCGCGAAGCATGAAACACGCTTTGGGGTCCGAGTTCTCCCTTGTTCGGGACAGTGCGCCTGCGTGCACCATCGTCGTTTCAAAGGCTCCGACCCCGGCAGCGCGTTTGGCTGCGTTGGAGCTTCAGTATCACGTGCTGAAGATTACGGGCGCGGAGTTGCCCATCCGTTCCGATAGCGAAGACGTCAAAGGACCGCGCGTGCTGATCGGGGACAGCGTCGCCGCGCGTGCGATGGGGTTTAGAGGAGCAGACTTTGCACCGCAGGAGTATCTCATTGCGTTCCGGCCGGAAACGGTAATCCTCATCGGTCGTGATTGGGAGGACGCGGAGGTCAACCGGCGGGAGTTGGGCCGCCCGATGAACTGCGGAAACACGCTGGCCGACACGCGTCAGCGGATAGACTATTGGAAGACAGTTGGATATCCCGAGCGTAGCGCGGGAGAAATGGAACTCCCGGGTGTGTATGACGACCAGGGGACCTCTTACGCCACATATCACTTCATCGAGCAATTCTGTGATGTTCGCTGGTACGGGGCATCTGCAACCAGCATCGTGGCGCCTTCGCAGAAGACGCTATCGGTCCAAGGCGAGGATATCCGCCGTTCCCCGGCACTCCAGTACCGCGATGCGCTTTGGGCGGGCAACTGGCCGTTCATGAAGGGGCAGTGGGGTCCTGTCACGCAGCAAGAGGTTTATCTCTTCTGGAGACGTTTGCGGTTGGGCGGGGAGAAATGGGCGGGGAACCACACGTTCAACCAGAAGACATTCGACACGGTATTCACGGACCCTGCATACCAGGCTCAAGGACTTGGGCGCGGGAAACAGCTTTGCTATACCAATCCGAAGTTGATCGAGCAGGTTGCGCAGATGGCGCGGGATTACTTTGACGGCAAGGCGAATGCACCGGAGGGATGGAAGGCCGTTGGCGACTACTTCGCGCTCATCCCGGACGACAATTCGAATTACTGCACCTGCGACCGCTGCAAGACGTTGCGCCGCCCGAAAGAGGAGATGTGGACGGGCCAGTTTAGCAGCGGTATGGTCAGCGATTACTTCTTCTCGTTCGTAAATGCCGTTGCGCGGGAAGTGGCCAAGACTCATCCCGACAAGTATATCGCCACGCTTGCGTACTGGAACTATGCGTTGCCACCCAGCGGCTTCGACATGGAGCCGAATGTATCTATGGCTCCGTGCCTTCATACATGCATGTATGCCATTCACCGCGAGATTCGCGAAAACGACATGAGGCTGTACAAAGCATGGCTCAAAGAAGCCAAGGCCCCCATATTCCTCTGGAATTATTACCACCATCCCATGGAGCCCTCATTGATAGACAAGTTCAAATGCTTCCCCAACGTCATGGTGCATGATTCGGCGCGGTCGGCGCGGATGTTCATCAAAGACGGCATCCGAGGCGTCTTCATCTGCGGCGAGCAGGACATGCTCGAGAGCTATGTCATCACGAAGGTATGGGACGATCCCGGCCAGGATGTAGATCTTCTTCTTGACGAGTTCTTTCGCCGCTATTTCGGCGCAGCCGAGAAACCGATGAAGGCGTTCTATTCGGAACTGGAGCAGATTGCCTGCAATCCCAAGAACTATCCGCCGCCTTACTACAAGAGCAATGGCATCGACTGGAAGAATGTCGCGTGGAGCCAACTGGGGACTGCGGAACGCATGGAGCGGCTTGGCAAGCTGATGACCGAGGCGGAGGCGTCGGCGCAAACGGAAATGGAGAAGCGTCGAGTCGCTCTTTGGCGTGACGCACTTTGGACGTGGATGCAGGAAGGCCGTGCGGAATACGTGGCGCAGTTGACCGCGCAGAAGGCGGGCGCAACGAAATAGGGCTGCGATGCCCGCCCGCGTGTACTCCCGAATAAGGAGCTATCGCAATGTCCCTTGAAATGAACCGTCGTGAAGCCATCGCGCTTGGGTTTGCGTCTGTCGCTTCGTTGTCGCTTCCGGCCCTCGCGGAGACTGGCGCGCTATCCTCGGCTGTCGTGCAAGCACACGATGCAAAGCTGAAGCCGATGCTGGATGCCCAGATTACCGATGCGCAGAGCCGCTGGTGCGGGGCGATTCCGGATCAATCGGGCTTGCACCACTGCAACACCGCGGCGGGCTTCTTTCGCGACGGAGCCGCGGCGTACTTTCATCCGGAATCTGCGTTTCACGCAGACAGGGCGCTCTTCGAGCGGATGAAGCTGGCAGCGGAGTTCTTGAATCGATCTCAGAATGCGCAAGGCAACATCGACCTTATCAGCACCAACTTCAATTCTCCGCCCGACACTGCTTTTGTCGTGCACAGCGTCGCCTGCGCCGCCCAGCTTGCGCGGATGAGTCACGACGAGGAAGTGATGTCCTTGGCGGAAGGTTTTCTGCGGCGGGCAGGGCAGGGATTGGCCAAGGGGGGCATTCACACGCCCAACCATCGGTGGGTTGTGTGCGCGGCCCTCGCGCAGATCCACGAACTCTTCCCGGACGATCAGTACATCAAGCGCATCGATCAGTGGATGGCGGAAGGCATCGATATTGACGGCGAAGGGCAATTCACCGAACGGAGCACAGCGGGGTATAACGCCGTGGTTGATTGTGCGCTTGTGGTTGCGGCGCACAAGTTGAGGCGGCCCAAGTTGCTCGATCCGGTTCGGAAGAATCTGAATGCCATGGCCTATTTGCTGCATCCCAACGGCGAGGTCGTGACAGAGATCTCCCTGCGCCAGGACTTGAATGCGCGGGGCACGATGAGCGGGTACTGGTTCGCACTACGGTACATGGCCATCCACGACGGCAATGGACTCTATGCGTCCATGCTCAAGCTGTTGGAACCCGAAAGCATTGAGTTATCCAAGCTCATGGAGTATCCGGAACTGCTGAAAAGCGTACCGCCTGCCACCCCCATCCCCGAGGACTACGAGCGGGAACTGCCCCTGTCCGGAATCACGCGAATCCGTCGTGGAAAGACCAGCGTGACGATCATGCACAAAGACAACAGCCGATGGATAGCGCTACGCAAGGGCGAAGCGGTGGTCAATGCCGTTCGCTTCGCCAGCTCCTTCTTCGGCAAGGGGCAGTTCATTCCTTCTACTTTCGAGAAGCGCGAGGATGGAATCCATTTCACGCAAGAGCTGGAGGGCGTGTATTTTCAGCCTCTCACAGATCCGGCCTTACTGCCCGTGGAAGGCGCCGCGTATGGCCGGCTAAGGCCTCGCCGCGAGACGAGCGAAATCTGCCGGTTGGTCTACCAGGGACATATCCGGGAGACTTCTCGGGGAATCGAGATTGCCATCCAAGCAGAGGGAACCGACGGTGTTCCCCTGGCGGTTGAGATCAATCTGCGGGAAGGCGGCGCGCTTTCAGGGGTAGCAGCGATTCCCGGCGCGGACGAGGCCTTTCTGCTGAACGAGGGCATGGGCGAGTACCGCGTGGGCTCGGATGTCATTCGTTTTGGTCCTGGCCATCATGAACACGCGTACGTGCATGTGCGCGGCGCGCAAGCCAAACTTCCGGGTCCAAGTGTTTACGTGACGGGGTACACGC
>JBHEKO010000423.1:0-18861 GCA_041859475.1 Candidatus Hydrogenedentales bacterium | reverse complement strand
TGCAATGCTGATAGTTGGGCGCCGGGTCCAGCGTATAGACTGCCCCTTTCGCCAGATTCTCCCAGGCACTAACTTCTGCGCTGCACACACAACACGCCAACACGAAAGCAGACGCCAGTAGTGCGCGCCCCCTCAGGACTTCCGTTCTAACCGTGCCTACGAACATGTCGCTTCCCCCCGATTGTGCGTCACCTCAATTCCCTCAGCAACGTCTGAAACTCCACATCTCTATCCAATATGAATCCAGCGGCGCTTCGAAGCCGGTCCACCTGTGTGCGCTCCAGCTTGAACGACGTGGGTATCTCATTCAAGTAATTGCGCTCGGCCTCGTCCTGGACCCGGTTGAACCCAACCTCAACGAAGTGGTACTTGCAGTCCGGAACGCGCAGTTCCGGCATCTTCTCGTCGACCGCGTCTTTCCCCACGAGGGTGATGGCCTTATCCCGAATCTCCCGCAGCGAGTTCAGGTTTCGAAGGTAGGTTCTCAGAAACGATATCTCAGCCTCGGAATAGTTGCTGAGAGGTGCGGAACTCACCACGTTCAGGACGTTCAACAAGCCCACGACGTCGCGGCTCTGCTCCCACGAGACTTTCCCCTCGCGCTTGGCGTCAACCGTGATGATGACAACCTTCCGAATCGCGCCGCTGTCCAATGCCGCGCGCAGGTTGTCGTCGGGGACCGCGCCGTCCATTAACTGAATTACAGGAAGTACTCCCAAGTTATCCGAGACCCCGCCATCCGAGAGATGGACATAAGGCCGGTCGGGCCTCAGGTAACTCTGCATCTCGACCGCCAACGCGTATTGGGGGCTCTGCGTATCGCTATCCTTGAGACCAGCCGCGAGCCACGCCGGCGCCTGGTAATCGGCGCCCTTATCGAAATTGCGTAATGTCATGGGCGTGAGCAGGCCGGGAAATGCCGCCGAAGCCGCCACCGCGTGACCAATGGGATAACTCTCTAAATTGGAATTTAAAAGATCGAACTGGCGTTGCGTGAATTCAAAGCGGCTCCCCAAGGCCATGTCCGTGGAGTTGATGAGAATAAACGGGCGAGTCCTCCGGGCCAGCAGGTCGCCAAACGTCTTCCGCTCGAAAATCTCCCGCGTGAACGTGTCGGCCATCAGATCCGTCCTGCCATAGAACGGCGATGCGAGCTTGATGTAGTTGCGCCAGTGCAACCCTTGCGAAAGCAGGTTCGACTGAATATCGTGATACAGCACCCTGTCCGGAAAATCCGCGAAGGTCCGCTCCCCGAATAGCGCGAAATACGCGGCGGGCAAGCTGCCTCCGGATACGGAGGATATGACGTCCACTTCATCCAGCAGCCGGCGGGGCTTGCCCTCCCAGACAATCTTGGTCTCGCGCAGCTTCTCCAAGACCCCGTACGCCAATGCCGCCGCGCGCGTCCCCCCTCCCGAAAACGTGAGGGTGATAAACAGGCTGTCGGAGTTGTCCTCGCCTAGCGTCAAGTTGCTGAATCGATATCCGCTGGATCCCGGCAACCGGGTCAGCCGATCGTTCTGAACCGGCGCTGTCGCGCATGCCCCCGCCATCAGAGCCACACACACACAAGCCAAGGCGACCGCCAATCTCGACACTCGAAACTTCTCCTTCAAGCGCACATCACGTATCGTGGAGCAAACGGATTTGGACCGGCAACAGGCGCTCCCCCCCGAACTCGCGCTACGCTTCCCGTTGCATTTCGGCTCAAGCCTACCCCTTTCCGATTCCAATCACAAAGCCCGCGAGACGCGGACCTATTGACAGATTGCCTCGCATAGGACACAATAATGGACATGTTTATCCATTAATCAAAGGAGCCAACCTTGTTCAAGCTCTACTCGAAAGGCTGCGAATACGCACTGCGGGCCTTGACCTATGCCGCAACGCAAAACGAAGACGGCCGGTTTCAGGCCGCGGATGTCTGCCTTCAAACCGGCATTCCCGAGTCCTTCTCTCGAAAGATCTTCCAAGCCCTGGTCCAGGGCGGATTCCTTCGCGCACTTCGAGGACCCGGCGGCGGCTACGTGCTCACCATACCTCCGGACCAAATCTCGCTCCTGGACGTCATTCGCGCCGTAGAGGGCGATGACACGTTCGACCATTGCGTCCTCGGTCTTCCCGAGTGCGGCACAAAGCGTCCGTGCCCACTTCACGAAACATGGGTCAAAGCCAAGGGACAACTGCTCGAGCAACTGGAAAGGCGCACGCTTCAAGACTTGGCCGACGCCTCCCAACCCAAGCGCCGCCCCTCCCAGAAGCCGGCCAAGCGCTAACCTAGCCCCCATTCTTTCCACCCCCCTCAGAAAGGGGGTTGACAGCCGCCAATAAATTGTGGATAATTTAGTCCACTATAAGGTGGACTTAATAGTCCAATTTGGACTGGCCGGATGAGGAAAGCCAAATGAACGCGGGTTTCACGGTTTCGCAACGAAGAGTCCTCTCCTCGACATCTCGGGCGATGCACCGCGCCACACGCTGCGCGGTCCTCCTCACCCTCCTTGCATTCGCGCACGGCAGTCTCGCCGAAACGCAGACTCCCCCGCTCACGCTTGCGTCTCCCAATTCCAGCGTTGCCATCGCGCCTCCAGTCTCTCCCGAGGCGGGTACATCCCCTACGGAATCCACGCCGGTGCAGCCTCCCGCCGATTCGGTGCCGGGGCAGGCCGCACTGGTCCCCGAAGCGCCCCTCTCGGATGCCCCGGCTCAACTATTCATGCAGAAGTGCGCGGGCTGCCACACCATTGGCGGCGGCGCATTGACGGGACCCGACCTTAAAGCCGCCCAGCAGTGGCCCGAGACAAATCTGATTCCTGCCATTCAGCGCATGGAGAAGAATGTCGGCCCCTTGAAGCCCGAAGACGTGAAGCTGTTGGCAGGGCTTATCCTCGCGCCGGAAGCAGCCTCCCGGCTCGCGGAAGAACGGAAGCGCGTTACGCTTTCCCAAGCTGCGAAGCTCGCGCCTGCCTCCGCGACAACCGGGGAAGCGCTCTTCTTTGGACGGCAGCCGCTTGCCAATGGTGGCTTGGCCTGCGCGGCATGCCACGCCGTCAACGGGCGCGGCGGCAATCTCGCCATCGACTTGACGCCGAGCTTCACCAAATTGGGCGCAATCCCCCTCGGCTCCACCATCGAAAACGTCACCTTCCCGCTCATGCAGGTCGCCTATCTTAAAGGCCCTATCACCCAGCAGGAAACGGTGCATCTCGTGAAGTACCTGGAGTCTGTCTCGACCGCCCCCGCCACCCCACAAGGGATCCCACCCGTGCACGTATTGGGGACGGTGGGCGCCGTAGCCGTAGTGGGGGCTTTGGGCTTTCTGTACAAGGATCGCAATCGCGGCGTGCGCGCCGCCCTTGTCCGCGATGCTATAAGGAGAAACCGCTGATGGGTTGGATCAAGGACATCTTCGCGCCGGAACAGCGGTCTTGGGAAGAGTTCTATCGTAACCGTTGGGCGCACGACCGCGTGGTTCGCAGCACGCATGGCGTGAACTGCACGGGTGGCTGCAGTTGGAACATCTACGTCAAGCAGGGAATCGTCACCTGGGAAATGCAGGCGCTCGACTACCCCACCATCGACCGCGCCATCCCTCCCTACGAGCCCCGGGGATGCCAGCGCGGCATCTCGTATTCCTGGTACATCTACAGCCCGCTACGTGTCAAGTATCCTTATGTGCGCGGCGTATTGCTCGATCTGTGGCGTGCAGCGAAACAAAAGCACCCCGGCGACCTCGTGGCCGCATGGAAGTCCATCGTCACCGATCCGGTCTCTCGCAAGAAGTACCACACTGCCCGCGGCAAGGGCGGCCTCCGGCGCGCCTCCTGGGACGAGGCCACCGAGATCATCGCCGCGGCCAATATCTACACGGTCATGACGCACGGCTCGGACCGCATCATCGGATTCTCCCCCATCCCCGCCATGTCGATGGTCAGCTATGCGGCAGGCTCGCGCTTCATGCAGTTGATGGGCGGTGTGTCCATGTCGTTCTACGACTGGTATTGCGACCTCCCCCCCGCTTCTCCGGAAGTGTGGGGCGAACAAACCGACGTCGCCGAAAGCGCCGACTGGTTCCATTCCAAATTCATCGCCACCGTCGGGTCGAACGTCCTCATGACGCGCACGCCCGACGCACACTTCCTCGTCGAGGCGCGTCATCGCGGCACGAAGGTCGTCGTCTTCTCCCCCGACTTCAGCCAAACCTCCAAGGTCGCCGACGAATGGATACCCATCCACCAAGGCCAGGACGGCGCGTTCTGGATGGCCGTCAATCACGTCCTCCTTAAAGAGTTCTACGTGGACCGCAAGGTCGACTATTTCGTTGGCTACATGAAGCAATACACGGACGCACCCTTCCTCGTGACGTTGCAGGACCAAGGCAACGGGGTATTCCGCCCGGGCCCTTACCTTCGCGCGTCGCAATGCGAAGACACGGCGAAGGAAGACCTCGCGGACTGGAAGATGTTCGTCTTCAATGAAGACACCGGCAAGTTACAAATGCCCAAGGGCACCGTCGGCCATCGCTGGCAGGAGCAAAAGGGCGAATGGAACCTCCGCCTGGAAGACTCCCTCACGGGCGACCCCATCAATCCCGCGCTCTCTCTAAAGGACAGCGCGGAGAGCAACGTCATGGTCGAGTTCTGGGACTTCTCGCAGTCGACCAACGACAAACCCGTCAAGCGAAGTGTCCCCGCTCGCAAGGTGGACACTCCTAACGGCCCCGTGTGGGTCGCAACGGCCTTTGATCTCTTGTTGGCGCAACATGGCGTCGACAACTCACAAAGCGGCGACTACCCCTCGGACTACGACGACCCGTCGCTTCCTTACACACCGGCGTGGCAGGAGTCCTTTACGGGCATCAAAGCGTCGGTCGTCGTCAATTTTGCACGCCAATGGGGCCGTACCGCGGAAAGCACCAACGGCCAATGCATGATCATCATCGGGGCCGGAGCCAACCACTGGTATCACAACAACCTCATCTATCGGGCCTGCATCACGAGCCTGATGCTCTGCGGCTGCGTCGGCAGAAACGGCGGCGGCTGGAACCACTATGTGGGTCAGGAGAAACTGGCGCCGCAAGCCTCTTGGGCGCCCATCGCTTTCGCAACGGACTGGGGCGGCCCGCCGCGCTTGCAGAACACGCCGTCTTTTCACTACATGCACTGCGATCAATGGCGCTACGATCAGCCCTTCAATGAAATCTGCGTCGTCGGCGATGAATCGCATCCCATGGCCTCGGGCCACACCGCCGACAAGCAAGCGCTCGCCGTCCGCTGCGGTTGGTTGCCGTTCTTCCCCCAATTCACGAAGAACAACCAGGAAGTCGTGCGTGAAGCAGAAGCTTCCGGCGCAACGACTCCCGAAGAAATCGTCAAGCACGTCGTCCAGCAGTTGAAGTCCCGCTCCTTGAAGTTCGCCGCAGAAGACCCGGATGCGCCGGAATGCTGGCCGCGCGTGTGGTACATCTGGCGAGGCAACGCCATCCAGGCTTCCGCCAAAGGCCACGAGTACTTCCTCAAGCATTACCTCGGCACACACCACAACTGCATCGCCGACGAAGTCGCCAGCGAGTCGGTGCGCGAAGTCGCGTGGCACGACAAAGTCGAGCTGGGGAAAATGGATTTGGTCGTAGACCTCAACTTCCGCATGGACACCTCCGCCCTCTACAGCGATATCGTGCTCCCCGCCGCCACGTACTACGAGAAAGACGACCTCAACTCGACGGACATGCATTCCTTCATTCATCCGTTGCAGGCCGCCGTGCCTCCGTGCTGGGAATCCAAGAGCGACTGGAATATCTTTCGCGATATCGCCCACAAAACCAGCGAACTCGCACTGAAGTACCTGCCGCGTCCGATGCGCGATCTGCTCGCCACGCCTCTTCTGCACGACACGCCCGCGGAAGTAGCGCAGCCTGCCATCAAAGATTGGGCCAAAGGGGAGTGTGAGGCAATTCCCGGCAAGACAATGCCGAACCTCACGGTGGTCGAGCGCGACTACACCCAGGTATACCAGAAGTTCATCAGCCTCGGCGCCAATTTCCGAGACAAGGGTCTTGGCGTACACGGCACGAACTACAGCGTGACCGATCTCTACGACGAATATGTGAAGTCGCATCCCATCGAACAATGGAACGGCAAGACCTACCCGTCCCTTCGCGAAGACCGTTCGGTGTGCGACGCCATTCTGCATTTTGCGGCCGAGACAAACGGCGAATGTGCGTGGCGCGCCTACGAGGCCGAAGCCAAGCATACCGGCATCGATCACACGCATTTGGCATCGGATACCCGCGCCGTGCGCACGTCCTTCAAGGACATCTGCACCGAACCGCGCCGCCTGCTCACCACCCCCTATTGGACTGGCGTCACCAACGAGTCCCGCACCTATTCGGCCTTCTGTCAAAACGTCGAATGCCTCACCCCGTGGCGGACCCTGAGCGGACGCCAGCACTTCTATCTCGACCACGAAGCGTATCGGGCCTTCGGCGAACATCTGCCGACGTTCAAGCCGCGCCCGGACCGCCACACGACGCGCGACCTCGAAAAGACCGAATCCGGCCAAGGCACTCTCGTTCTGAATTATCTCACCCCGCACGGCAAGTGGCACATCCATTCAACCTACGGCGATACCCTGCGCATGGAAACGCTGTCGCGCGGCATCGAGCCTTTCTGGATGAACGACCGCGACGCAGGCCTCCTCGGACTCGCGGATAACGACTGGGTGGAGATTACCAACGACCACGGCGTCGTCGTGACGCGCGCCTGCGTCAGCGCGCGAATCCCTCGCGGGATTTGCTTCATCTATCACGCCACCGAGCGCACCGTGGGAACGCCCAAAGCGCCCAGCCGCGGCAACCGTCGCGCCGGCGCTCATAACAGCCTTACCCGCGCGCGCCTCAAGCCCTTGCTCATGATCGGCGGCTACGGCCAATTCACGTATGCGTTCAATTACTGGGGACCCACCGGCGTCAATCGGGACACGTACGTGGCCGTGCGCAAAATCGCCAAACCGGAGTGGTAGGAAAGGAATTCGTCATGGATGTGCGCGCCCAAGTGGCGATGGTGTTTCACCTCGACAAATGCATCGGGTGTCATACGTGCAGCGTTGCGTGCAAGAACGTCTGGACCGACCGGCCCGGCGCGGAGTACATGTGGTGGAACAACGTCGAGACGAAACCCGGCACCGGGTATCCCACGCTTTGGGAGGATCAGCTCAACTACAAAGGCGGGTGGGAAGTCTCGGCGGATCGCAAGCTGCGTCTTCGCAGTCAGACCAAGGCCAGCAGTTTCCTGAAGCTGTTCTACAACCCCAACCAGCCCGGACTCGACGACTACTACGAACCGTGGACGTACCGTTATCAAGATCTCTTTGATGCCGAAGCGGGGGACGACCAGCCCACGGCAATCCCCGTATCGCAGATCACGGGCCAGCCCATCAATATCGAGGCCGGACCCAATTGGGACGACGACCTAAGCGGTTCGCCAATCTACGCGGAAAACGATCCGAACCTGAGCAAACTCACGGAAGACGAGCGCAGAATGCTCTTCGAGATCGAAAACGTCGCGATGATGTACCTTCCGCGCATTTGCAACCACTGCGCCAATCCCAGTTGCGTAGCGTCGTGCCCCTCTGGCGCGCTCTACAAACGGGGCGAAGATGGCATCGTCCTCGTCAATCAAGAGGTCTGCCGCGGCTGGCGCGCCTGCGTGACCGCGTGTCCGTACAAGAAAATGTACTACAACTGGCAGACCGGAAAATCGGAGAAGTGTATTCTCTGCTACCCCCGCGTCGAAACCGGACAGGCCCCCGCATGCTTTCACTCCTGCGTGGGCCGCATCCGCTACATGGGTGTCCTTCTCTACGACGCCGACCGAATCGAAGAGTCCATGAAGGCCCCCGAGCTCTCCCTGGTAGAGTCGCATCGAAGCGTGCTCCTCGATCCCCATGATCCCGTAGTCATGCGCGAGGCGGAACGCTGCGGCGTCAGCGACAAAATGGTGGCGGTGGCCCAACGCTCGCCCGTCTACAAGTACGTAATGGAATGGGGACTTGCCCTCCCGCTGCACCCCGAATTCCGCACCTTACCCATGCTCTATTACGTGCCGCCACTATTGCCGGTTTCGGGCCGCATGGGCGACGGCATCTACGAACATGACGCGGAGGAATTCTTCTCGCACCTGGACAAGGCGCGGATCTCCGTACGTTATCTCGCGGCCCTGTTCAGCGCCGGAAACGAGGAGATCGTGCGCGACGTGCTCAAGAAGCAGATGGCCGTGCGCTACTACAAACGCTCCCAGCAAACGGACGATGTGGACAAGGAGAAGGCGATGCGCATTCTGCGCGAAGCGCACCTGACTCCCGAGCAAGCCGAAGCGATCTATGCGATGACCGCCCTCTGCACAACCGACGACCGCTACGTGATGCCGCCTATTCAGCGCGAAGAGGCCATCGACGGCAATGGCCACGGCGCATGTTCGCCCGAACAGTGCAAAGGTCAGTGCGGACTGGGCCCGGTGCAAGCGCCGCGCAGGGGAGCATGAACATGATTGACACCCTGAATAGGACCGTGGTCATTGCGTCGCTGGGAAAACTCCTGGCCTACCCGCAAGCGGACTTCCACGAGGTCTTCGAATCGACCCGCCTTGAGGTTCTCGAAGTCTCCCCGTCTACTGCGGAATATCTCGAACAGTTTGCGGAAGAAGCGCGCGCCATCTCGCTTGACGAAGCCCAAGAGCTGTACACCCGCGCCTTCGACGTGAATCCAGTATGCATGCCGTACCTGAGCGTCCACTTGTTCGGCCAGGATAGTTTCAAGCGCGCCGTCCTCATGACTGGACTCAAGGCGGCCTATGAGGCCGCGCACTTCGATAGCGGCGCGGAACTTCCCGATCACATTGCCTTGGTGCTGCAAAGTGCGCCAAGCCTTTCAGATGAAGATTGGCGCGAACTGCGCGACTACTGCCTCGAAAAGCCCCTGCGAGAAATGTTCGCAGCGCTTGATCGCTCCGGCAGCCCGTGGCGTCACCTTGTACGCGCGGTTTCCGAACTGCTGACTTTGGGAGAGCAGGACCATGCTTAACGTATTCGCATTTGTTGGGTTGCCCTACATTGCCCTATTCGTCCTGATAGTCGGCTCTATTGTCCGCTTTCGTACCAATCGGTTCAGCTACACGGCGCTGTCGTCGCAGTTTCTCGAAAGCAAGCGTCTCATGTGGGGATCGACGCCCTGGCACATTGGACTGGGTGTCGTCTTTGCGGGCCACCTCATTCCCTTCCTCTTCCCCTCTGTCTGGCACGCGCTTGCCTCTCACCCCATCTTTCTCATTACCGTGGAAACCTTCGGCTTCCTCGCGGCGCTTTTGTGCGTGGCCGGGCTTGTCGTGCTCCTCGCTCGGCGTTTGCTGTCTTCGCGAATCCAGTCCGTGACCACGGTCATGGACCTTACAGTCCTCGTCGTCCTGATCGCCCAAGTTGTCCTCGGCATCGGAACAGCCGTTACGCAACGCTGGGGATCGGTGTGGTCTACACACACCACGACTCCCTACCTGTGGAGCCTCCTGACGCTGCAACCCAACATGACCTACGTCGATGCGCTGCCCGCCGTCGTGAAACTCCACATCGCCGGTGCGTGGGTTATTGCGCTTCTGCTTCCCTTCTCGCGACTCGTCCACGCCTTCGCGGTGCCCCTTCCCTACCTGTGGCGCACGCCACAGGTGGTCGTGTGGACGAACGCGCGCCGCCTCTTGCATGTACCGGAGATTGTCCGCGCTGCCGAAGACAGCCGCCGCCAATTCCTCAAAGGCATGGTCGGAGTCGGGTCCGCGGCGGGACTCCTCACGGTCGGTGTTATGGACAAGCTTGTCCGCTTCTTCAGCGGCCCCGATATGACGACGGAGGAGCAGGCCGAACTCCTTACAAAACGGCTGCAGCGCCTTCAGATGACCGCCCAGGAGCGCCAACTCGAATTGGAGCGCATGCGGAGCGAGTACATCTTCGTCGCGCAACTGAAAGAACTGTCCCCCAAGGACGGCAAGTACTTCATCGACTACCAAATGCGTCCCGCGCTTGCCTATCGCGACGCGAGCGGCATGCCCATCTTGATCTCCGCCAAATGCACCCACCTCGGATGCACCGTGGGAAGCGCCGTGGACAGCAACGGACGAATCCTCTGCCCCTGCCACATGTCCTACTTCGACGCGAAAACCGGAATCCCGGAACCAGGCTCCCCTGCCTCAAAGCCCCTTCCCTTACTCGGCTGGGTGCTCATGGACGCGCAAGGCAAGATCTTAATCAGCCAAGGCTCCGACGGCCGTACCGAAGGAACGGCAGCCCCCGAGCAGATGGAGATGTGCGGAGTCTACATTGCCAAGCAGCATGAGGAGATTGCGTGATGAGCGGCGTGCGCATGAATACCCTGGTCACCTTTCTTCGCGACCGGCTCCCCATCGAACACCTCAGCTTCGACGAAATGGTCAACAAGAAGGAAGTTCCCGTACATCGAATGAGTTGGGCCTACTACTTCGGCGGTCTGACGCTCTTCTTCTTTCTGGTCCAGCTTGTCACGGGAGTCATGCTGCTCTTTTACTACGAGCCCACCGTTAGCGACGCGCACGCTTCCGTCGAGTACATCACGAAGTACGTGAGCGGCGGCGCGCTCGTTCGCAACCTGCACACCTGGGCCGCCTCCTGCATGATCTTCTGCCTCCTCGTCCACCTGATTACCACCTTTGCCATGAAGGCTTTCGTCAAGCCACGTGAAGTCACATGGATCTCCGGCGTCCTCCTTCTCCTCCTCGCATTTGGATTCGGGTTTACGGGCTATCTGCTTCCGTGGCACCAAATCGCCGTCAACGCAACGAAAGTCGGCCTCCAATCCATCGAGGAAGTCGGCCAGTATTTGCCCGGCTCCATTTCGGAGATCCCCAAGCATGCGAAGGAGCTGATTCAAGGGGAAGCCTCCGTGGGCCAAGCCACCCTCAGCCGCTTCTACGCCTTGCACGTCGTCATACTGCCCATGCTCGTGCTCGCCACACTTGGTCTTCATGTACTGCTCGTCCAATTGCACGGCATGAGCCAAGGAGTCGATCGTCCGACAGGCAAGACCGAGCGCTTCTTTCCATTCTTCGTTCTCAAAGACTTCTACCTCTGGGGACTCGTCTTCTGCGCGGTGTTTGCCGTTGCCCTTTGCCTTCCTTTCGAGTCCCTCTTTTCGTTCCCGCTCTTTCAACCATTCGACGCGCTCGGCTCGACCCCCGACGGGATCAAACCCGAGTGGTACTTCTACTTTGCCTACTACCCGCTGGAGTTGCTGCCCTTCTGGTTCGTCATGCTTGTCATGAACGCCGCTATCGGCGTTCTCTTTGCCGCTCCCTGGATCTTCGCGAAGACCAGCCGCCGCGTGCTCGGATTCCTCGCAGCATCCGCTGCCATCTATCTCGTCGTGATTACCCTCTTCGGCAACGCCATCTACCTCTTCTTCAAGGGAGCCCCGTGATGAACTGCGCTCGATATGCAATTCCGTTGCTCACAATGACCGCCGCCGTGCTCATCGCTTCAAGCGCCTGGGCATATCCCGAGTTTCAACAATACTCGCAGAAACACTCCGGGCGCGGCGTCAACTGCGCAATGTGTCACGCAAACCCCGACGGTCCCGAAGGCCTCAAGCCAGGACAGATCGGCAGCCTGACGCCGGAAGAAATGAATGCGCTCAATAAGGCCCGCGCCGCGTTCGAACCGGGACAGAACGTCGAGAACCCCGTCTTGAATGCGTTCGGAAACGAGATCATTCACAAGCTCGGCAAGAACCGCTTCCTGCAAATCCGGCTGCACCCCGAGGAACTCCCCACCCTGCTCGGCAACGAAACCGACCTCGATAACGACGGTATTTGCGATGCCGGCGAATTCCTCGCGGGCACGCATCCCCTCGACAATTCCCACGGCGACCCAAAGAGCCTCTTCCTGATCAATCTGCGCCGCCGCGCCTTTCACATCATCATGATGATCATTGCGACCGCGACCGGCCTCTATGGCTTGAACGCGCTGCTGCACTGGTTCGACTTCACGATGCGCGCGCGAACCGCACCCGGCGAGCAAGGAGAGTAGCCCAGAGTTCACGTAGCGAATGGCTCAGCGCTGTTTAAGTTAATGCACTAAGGGAGACCCTGCGGTATGCACGTCCACGAACCGGGCAAAGCGTATGTCGTGCTCGCGCTCAATACCATCGCCTTCACTGTTTGCTTCGCATGTTGGATGTTCAACGGTGTTTTGGTCACGTTCCTGGTCGAAAACCAAGTCTTCGCGTGGAGCGAATCGCAAATCGGTTGGCTGATAGGCATCCCTGTGCTGAGCGGCTCCCTCATCCGTCTGCCCGTTGGCATACTTACCGACAAGTTCGGCGGCAAATATGTCTATGCCGGCGTTATGCTCGTCTCCGCCGTCCCCATGTTCCTCCTGAGTTATGCCTCCACCTATGCGGAGTTCTTTATTGCCAGTCTGGGGTTCGGACTTGTCGGAACTTCCTTTGCCGTGGGAATCGCGTACACGTCCGTGTGGTTCCGCCGCGAACATCAAGGCACGGCCCTAGGCATCTTCGGCGCGGGCAACGCGGGCGCGGCCCTCACCAGCATGGGCGCGCCAAGGCTCTTGAACTGGCTGACGGACGCAGGCGAAAACCTCGACGCGTGGCGTCAAATGCCTCGCATGTACGCGGCGGCGCTCGTCGTCATGACGGTCATCTTTGTCCTGTTCGCGTCTGCAAAGAAGATCGATGATTCCCACATCACAAGTTTTGGGCAGCGACTGGCGCCCTTGCGTCATCTCCGCGTTTGGCGATTCGGCCTCTACTACTTTCTTGTGTTCGGCGGCTTTGTCGCCCTTGCCCAATGGCTCATTCCCTATTACGTCAGCGTGTACCTCATGCCCCTCGCCACGGCTGGGCTGCTCGCTTCTATCTTTAGCTTGCCCTCCGGCGTCATTCGAGCCCTCGGCGGATACCTCTCCGACCGGCACGGCGCGCGCCGTGTCATGTACTGGGTGCTCGCAAGCTGCCTCGTATGTTGCGCGCTGCTTATCGTTCCGCGCATGGACATTCACTCTCCAGGCAAGGGCATTATCGCCAAACGCGGCGGTGTTGTCTCGTCGGTCTCGCCCGGCGAAATAGTCGTAGGCGACATGCGATATCCCGTAAGAGCCAACAGAGACGTTGTTCTCACCGACGCGCAGAAAGCCCAGGACACCTTGGTTCTCCCTACCATGAGCAATTGGCAGGAACCCATTGTCCAAGAAGGCGAAACCGTCAAGAAGAAACAGTTGCTCGCGCGCGGAATCACCCACATCTATTTCCAGGCGAACGTATGGATCTTCACCGCCCTCGTCTTCGTCGTTGGCATTATGATGGGCATAGGCAAAGCCGCCGTGTACAAGCACATCCCCGACTACTTCCCCAAAGAGGTTGGCGTTGTCGGCGGCATTGTCGGCGTCCTCGGCGGACTCGGAGGCTTCTTCTGCCCCATCGTCTTCGGATACATGCTCGAATGGACCGGACTCTGGATTACCTGCTGGGTCTTCTTCGCGGCATTATCGGCCGTATGCCTGTTGTGGATGCATTCGGTCATCCAACAAATGATGAACAAAGAAGCGTCGCTTCATGCGCAACAAATCGAGCACGTTCGACACACGACGGAAGTAACGTAACACCCCGGGGGAAATCGGTATGAAGACTGTCGTTCAATGGGTCCCTGAAGACTCCGCGTTCTGGGAAAGCACCGGAAAGCGCCTCGCCTTTCGCAATCTCTGGATATCGATCCCCAATCTCCTCCTCGCATTTGGCGTCTGGATCTACTGGAGTACCATCATCGGCGTCATGCAAGGCATCCACGATGGCAACCCCGCGCTCTATGCGTTCAACGGCCCGGACGGAACCCCGCTCTCAGGACCCGCATACCAAGCCTTGCTCTACATGCTCCCTGCCGTGGCCGGACTCGCGGGCGCGACACTGCGCATTCCCAATTCGTTCATGATTGCCCTGTGCGGCGGACGCACCGTGAAGTTCATGACCACGCTGCTCCTTATTCTTCCGGCCCTCGGCGCGGGCATTGCGCTTCAGAATCCCGCCACGCCGTTTCTGACCTATGTCTTTCTGGCGGCCCTCTCCGGCATCGGCGGCGGAGCCTTCGCCTCTTCGATGTCCAACATCAACTTCTTCTTCCCGAAGCGTATGCAAGGCCTGTCTCTGGGACTCAACGCGGGTCTAGGCAATCTTGGGGTGTCGGTCTTCCAACTCACAATTCCGTACGCGATCACCTTCGGCATCTTCGGCGGCCCCTCGTTCCCCCTGAAGAACAGTGAGGTCTGGTTGCATAACGCCGGTCTCATCTGGGTGCCCATTCTCGCCTTCTTCGCCGTCCTCGCCTTTGCGTTTATGAACAATCTGCACCAACACTTCCAAGGCTCGACCCTCTCCGCCGTCGGCAAGTATCTCTGGCTTGAATTGCTCGGCTACGGCGGAGTCGCCGTGTCGATCGCGCTCTTGCTCCTCAGCAAATCGTGGGGATTGAGTGGCGCGGCCGAACTCCTCGCCACCCTCGTGAACGTAGTCATCGCGATTGCCGTCACGATGGCCCTCATGCGCTTCGCCACTCCCAAATCGACACGCGCGAGTCTGCAAACGCAATTCGCCATCTTCGGCAACAAGCACAACTGGATCATGACCTACCTCTACGTCATGACCTTCGGCAGCTTCATCGGATACTCCAGCGCATTTCCCAAATTGCTCAAAGACGTCTTCGGCTACATTCGTGTCGACGAGCATGGCGCACGCCTCGCCGACGCCGTCGTGAATCCCAATGCCCCCGACATTCTAAAGTACGCATTTCTCGGCGCGGCCATGGGAGCGGCCATTCGCCCAATCGGTGGCTGGCTCTCCGACAAATGGGGCGGCGCGCGCGTGACCCAGTGGGATACCGTCATCATGGTGATCGCGTCGATCGCCTGCGCTTGGATTATCAAACTTGCGAGCGGATCGCCGCACCCAGAGCAGTACTTCGTGTGGTTCCTACTGCTGTTCGTGCTGCTCTTCGCCACCACGGGCATAGGCAACGGCTCGACCTTCCGCATGATCGCCATCATCTTTCCAAAGGACCAAGCCGGACCCGTCCTTGGTTGGACCTCCGCCGTCGCCGCCTACGGCGCCTTCCTTATCCCCACTGTCTTCGCCATGCAGATCAAGGCAGGCACACCCGAATACGCCCTCTACGGATTCGCCATCTACTACGTCACATGCCTCGCGCTCAACTGGTGGTACTACGTCCGCGATAACGCCGAGATAAAATGTTGACCTCGATCGGGTGAGTCTGTCCCTGGTTGCCCGTGTCGGTCCGCGTCGGTCCGTGTCAGTCCGTATCGGTCCGTGTCGGTCCGTGTCAGTCCCTGTCGGTCCGCGTTAGCCCGCTCACGCCGCCCTTCGGCAACGGAATCAGCGCGTAATCCTTCGAGCTATTTCGGTAGGCACTCGGGGAAACACCACACTCCCGCTCAAACGCGCGCGAGAACGCGGCCGTCGTCGTGTATCCAACTTCGTTGGCGACTTGCGCCACCGTCTTTCCGGGAGTCAGCAAGAGCCTCTGCGCTTGCCCCACCCGAATGCGCCTCACGAATTCTCGATAGGTCACGCCCGCTTCCCTTCGAAACGATTTTCCAAAGTGCGCGCCCGACATCCCCATCCTTCGTGCAACGGACTCTCGATTGGGCTTCTCACTGAGGGAGCGCGCCACCATCGCACCCACTTCGTTCAAACGCCGCGCAGGGACCGATCGCGGCGCATCCATCAGCGCGTCGAGAGACGGCATCACGTTCGCGCGAAACCACTCCACCATGTCCGCCCCTGTCCGAATCGACGAATGCGCCGCAGCGTACGCGACCTGCATCCGGCCCGCGGCGGCGGACTCCCCCTCATCGCGCAATAGGGTCAATGCATCGAATACCACCTGAGCAAACACACACTGGCGCACCTCGTCCGGACAATCCACTTGCCCCGCGAGCAGCCTCAATTGAGATTCTATCTCCTCTTCAAATCGTTCTCTGCTCCCTTCGCGCACAGCGCAACGGACTTCACGTCCGATCGTATCCATACGAGCCATCAGGTTGGCCCCGCCACGATCGGAGGGTTCGAGGTTCGATGTCCACGGCGTTGGACCGGGCGTCAGCGCATTGCGGGCTTCTTCGTAGGACTTTGCCAACGATACGAAGTCCCCATCCACGCCGCCCACGCCAACCACAACAGGCGTGGAACAACACGCCTCCAATTCGCGCTTCAGTCTCGCCGCAAGCTCCCGGACGCGCATGGTGCGCAGCGCCGGGTTTCGGGTCCGTTCCGGACTCAACAAAACAACCAATTCACCCGGTCGAATGGACGACACAAGACTGTTCGGCACGGCACTCAACAGACGTTGCGCAGCCTCGAACATGGTATGGCCTTCGGACCCGGCGCGCTCGCTAAACGCGCCGAACGTGGACCTGCTGGTGCGATCCGCTTGCGCAACGATCGCAACACTGGGCGTCTCGGCAAACCCCAACGCCTTAGACCTTGCTCCGATATCCTCGCTGGATGCTTCTGCCTGCGTGAGCGCAATCCACGCGAACTCGCGCTCAAGGTGACTTCGCACCTGCCCAAGCATCGTCTCGCGCGACATCAGATCGGCCACACTCTCGATGAGCGCTCCTAACGCGCGCGCCGCCGCCTGAAGACTGGTTCGTATTCTATGGAGTTCCTGGGGGGTCACGACTCGGACTGCGGCAAACGATGCGGCAAGCTCATCTTTGTCGAGGCCTTCGATTGTGCCGATTTGCCGCCAAACGTATTCAAAGCCTTCCGGAAGATCCGCCGGCGAGACCACTTGCCCCCCCATCACTTCGCCAACGCACTTCCCATTCACGACGATGGGCGCGACCACCTCGCTCAGTCCCGCATGGCATTGATACACCCAGGTCCGGCCGCTCTTCCTTGTGCGCGCGATCCACTGCGCGTCGCATTCCCGGCATCGCCGAAGCCCTTCCGAACGCCGCCGCAACCCCGCGCAGAATGGAGACAATCCCTTGGGGCCGAGCGGAGCCGATGTGCGTAGCAGATCCGCCAACGGATTGCGCCAATCGAACTCTCTTGAACTTCCCGTCGCGTACTGCTCGATGCCTTGTGCCCCGAACCACACCGCCAGCGCCCCCAACCCCAATTTCTCCGACAGCATCCGCATATACGAAACCGCGAACGCAAACGCAGGCTCCACTTGCCCCCTGACCTTCGCAAGCATCTCTTCCGATACCGTCACGGAGTCCGCCCGCTTCCGCCGAGTTCCGCGGGGCGCGTCGGTGGCTTGCCGTTTGCCTCTTCGCGACGACATAGATCCCCCTCCCCTCGTTTCCGCGCATGATGCGCCCTCTTACTCCCATCCCCTCGAACCAGACCAGCGCCCCTATACCCCAAAACCACGAGCGGAACCCATCGGTTGATCTTGTGTCTCGTGACTCTGGCTTCCAGCCGGCTCTTAGCCCAACCACAGGACTTAGCATCTCCCAATTTCAGTTGGAACGAACTACCAGACCTAAAATGCTAAACCCCGCCCCCAAATGTCAAGACATGCCGTGGGTCTCCCGCCTACAATGAATGACAAGGGCAAGGCCCAGCGAAGACGCCGCAGTGCAAGATGGCGGAGTGCCAAATGGGCCAAGTAGCACGGAATCGTACTTGGGGAATATGTTTACTCAAAGGGGAGAGCATCAGATGCGAAAAGACCGGCATGGATTTACACTCATAGAACTTCTCGTCGTTATCGCAATTATCGGTATCCTGGCAGCCATCTTGCTTCCTGCTCTGGCCCGTGCTCGCGAAGCCGCGCGGCGCGCCAGTTGCCAAAACAATCTGAAGCAGATGGGCGTCGTATTCAAGATGTACGCCAACGAATCGAGAGGCGAGAAATACCCCCAAATGAAGCCGTGGCAAGGCGACGCCTGCGACGACCCCAACGTCCCGGATGTAGGCCCGGACACGTGGCTTCAGTTCATGTTCGAAGGTCCAGCTCTGTATCCGGAATACCTCACGGACGTAAACGTGCTGGCATGTCCGTCCGACAGCGACGCAGCCGGACAAATCGATAATGGCCGCTGGAGCTACGGCGGAATCCCTGCCAACGGCATCAGCCCCTGCAAGATCGACTTCCTGTCTTACTTCTACTTCGGCTGGGCCTTCATGCCCAAGCATTTCCTGGCCGCCGGTCACACGGACAGCGAGGCGACCGCGGACATGGCAACCTTCGACCTGGGCTTCCTGGGCGCACTGGCCACCACGTTCGCCGACAATACCAACTACGACAAGGATGTAAGCTTCACCCACACCGCCAACGGCAATGTCACCATCTACCGTTTCCGTGAAGGCATCGAGCGCTTCTTCGTCTCCGACATCAACAACCCGTCCGCCAGCAGCATAGCCCAAAGCGAACTGCCCACCATGTACGACCAGCTTTCGACCCAGTCCAAAGACTTCAACCATGTCCCCGGCGGTTCCAACGTCCTTTACATGGACGGCCACGTCGGATTCCAGAAGTATCCGTCCGAATACCCGGCCAGCACCTCCTGGGCATGGCTCTGCGGCAATGCCGCCGGCCTGCTCTAGCCGAAACACCAGGGCACCGTATCTGAGAGCATATACACGGCGACTCAGCGAACGGGAAGAGCGCCTCTAAGCCAAGCTTGGGGGCGCTCTTCCTTCATTCATCCGCCACAGCGGAGATACGAAATTCCAATAGCTTCCCCATCCCGCCATCTGCTACCCTCCTGATTCACTGAACAATGGCCCCGACATGGAGAACTGAC
>JBHEKO010000556.1:0-2541 GCA_041859475.1 Candidatus Hydrogenedentales bacterium | reverse complement strand
GTCGCAATCATTCTCGCCGTCCGGGGATTCTTCATTCGCTTCGGCGGCGACTACGAAACCAACGCGGTCGAAGCCCTCAAGAGCCTTCGCCACGATCCGCTCGTAACCGCCCTCATCTGGCCGTTCCAAGCCTATGGAAATCTCTTCATTGCCGAACGCCTCGTGCCCGACGCCCTCTATTGGCTCGCTATCGCCGGTTCCATCAACCTCGCCTTGGCCGCAAGCATCATCCTCCTCGACGCCGATTTCATGGAGTCGGAGTTGGCTGGCGCGCAACGCCGCTACGCCCGGCTAGAACAAATGCGGCGCGGCCAGTTCTTCGCGCCAAAAGCAAAGCAATGGGGCCGTATCCGTTCTCTGCCCGATTTCCCGCGCCTGCGCGGTGCAGGCCCTGTTGCGTGGCGCCAGACCACCGGAGCCCTGCGGTCGTTTCCCACCGCCATGCTGCTGCTTCCCATGCTATCCCTGGCCAGCGGATTCGGCATCCAAGTAGCAGGCCTCGGCGAAGCAGGCAACGCGGGGGTCGCGGCTATCACCGGCATCGCCCTCTATATCACATTCCTCTACTCCGTGATCGTCCAACGCAGCTTCCGAGGCGACCTCGATTTCATGGAAACCTTGAAAGCCATGCCGGCCCGGCCCGCCGCGATTGTCCTCGGCGAGTCTTTTGCCCCGATCGTCCAATTCACCTACATCCATCTCAGCATCTCACTCGCGATCATCGTAGGATTTGAAAGACCGATGTTCCTCATCTCGGTGCTCGTTCTCGCGCCACCGCTGAACTGCGTGCTGGCCCTCGCGCAAAATCTCGGCTTTCTGCTCCTCCCCGCGCGCGTCACGTATGGCCAATCCGGCGACATCGTCGCCGCGGGGAAACAAATGCTCTGCTTGCTCATCGTCGGCGCAGTACTGCTGGCTTGCCTGGCCGCGGGCCTTGTCGTCGGCGCGATCGCATGGGCCATATTCGCCCACTCACCCTGGGCCGCCCAACTCGGCGCGGCGCTCGGACTCTGGATATCTGCGGCGGTCCTGGTCCCCGTCGCCGCATCCGCATTCAAAAACTTCGACTTCTCCGCCGACATGCCGGGGTAATCCAACGCAGCAAGAGAAACATCCAACACGACGAGAACTATCGAGCAGGAAGGAGTCCACAACGTGATTCGCGTACGAGACCTCTACAAATCCTACGGCGACAAAATCGCCGTCGCCGGATTGTCATTCTCCGTCGAACCGGGACAAGTCCTCGGCCTCGTCGGACCCAACGGCGCGGGCAAGACCACCACGCTGCAAGTCCTCTCTGGAATTCTCCCCGCCGCGCACGAAGAGCTCTCCATCGGCGGCTTCCACGTCATCCGCCAACCCATCCAAGCCAAACGTCTCCTCGCCTTCGTGCCCGACGAACCGATGCTATTCGACCTGCTCACCGTGTGGGAACACTTCCGCTACATCGCCGCTGCCTACGACGTGCGCAACTACGAACCCAAAGGCGAAGCCCTCCTCGAACAATTCGAGCTGGACGGCCTGCGCAACACGCTCACATCCGAACTCTCGCGCGGCATAAAACAACGCCTCTCCCTCTGCTGCGCCTACCTCCACGACCCCAAGGCCATCCTGCTCGATGAACCCCTCACCGGCATCGACCCGCGCGGCATCCGCACCGCCAAAGACACGCTCAAAGAACACGCCGCCAACGGCGCGGCCATCATCCTCAGTTCGCACCTCCCCGACATCGTCGAAGACGTATGTACCCACCTGCTCATCCTGCAGGAAGGGCAATCCGTCTTCTTCGGCTCCCTCGACGAAGCCCGCGAAAAATACAAGACCTTCGACGGCGACGCCTCCCTCGAAGAAGCCTTTCTGCGTGCGACGAGCGACAACGCCGTCCCTCCGCAAGGCACACGGTAAGCCGCATGTACGGCGTCCCGCCAGCCCTCACGCTCCTTTGGCGCATACAGCAACGCGCAGGCTTTCGGTATGTTTGGCGGCGAGCCGCACGCGGCGTCAACTTCATTTGGTACGCGATCCCAGGACTGCTCTTCATCGCAGTGTATGCAGCGCTCTATTTGACGGCAGGCGAGTGGGTTTTCGAGGGAACGGGGTTCACGCAAGCGCAAAGTCACGCCATCGCAATCTGCGTCATGTACGTCCTCTTCCTCGGACTCTGGTTGTGGCTTCCGGTGGGAATCAATCTCGGCATGGGGCGCACGGAGACGTATTGGGTGTTTTCCGGCCCCTACACCCTGCGGCAAATCTTGGGCCACACCTTTGCCGCCGCGCTCAAGGGTGCAACGATCGCCGCCATCTTCGTAACGCCGATCCTCTCGCAGTTCTCCGGCGCGATGCTGGCTACGGCTATTGGCTTTCTGCTTTTCTCCATGTTCATGTGGTTCTCGCTCTGCTTCCTCGGCCTGCTCGACCTCTCGCTCCAAGACAAGGGCAAACGTATGGGGGCTGCGATCTTTGCGCTGATAGTGTTGCGCCTATCGAAAGTGCTGCTGCCAATCACGACGGTCGCTGTGATGATCTATCCGATTCTCATGG
>JBHEKO010000338.1:0-2548 GCA_041859475.1 Candidatus Hydrogenedentales bacterium | reverse complement strand
GCACGGCATCTGCTGAACAGGGCCGGTTTCGGCCTGACCCACGAACGCCTGGACCGCCTCGCCTCCCTACGTCCCGCCGCTGCCGTCGACTATTTCGTCGACTTCGAAGAACAGCCCGACACCGCCGTCGCACCCGACTTCCTCTCGGAACCAGTCGGCCGCGAGGAGATTCGCCGCCGTTACGCCGCCGCCACGGAAGAGGAGCGGCGCAAGGCCCTGAACGAGTACCAGCAGCAGGAGCGCCTTGCCATACAACAGCTTAAGGCATGGTGGCTGCACCGCATGTACGCCACCGAACGCCCTCTTCAGGAGAAGCTGGCCCTCTTCTGGCATGGGCATTTCGCCACCTCGGCCCAGAAGGTGAAGTCCTCGTGGCATACGCACCAACTCAACGAGGTGTTCCGCCAGAACGGCGCGGGCAATTTCAAGAAGCTGGCCATCGAAGCCGGTCAATCCCCGTCGATGCTTCGCTATCTCGACAACGTCCAGAGCACCAAAAAGCACCCCAACGAAAACTGGGCGCGGGAGCTTATGGAGCTCTTCACGATGGGCAAGGGCGCCTACACGGAAGACGACATCAAGAATTCCGCCCGGGCCTTTACCGGGTGGAGCGCCGACCATCGGCAGTTCGTCTATCGCGAGGACTATCACGACATCGGCGAAAAGGTCTTCCTGGGACGCCGCGGCGATTTCGACGGCTGGGACATCTTCGACATCATCTTCGAGCAACCGGCCACCGGCAATTTCATCGCCAAGAAGCTGTGGACGTACTTCGCCTACGACGACCCCGAGCCTGAGATTGTCCAGGGTCTCGCGGACACGCTACGGCAAAACAACTACGAACTGCGGCCCATGCTGCGTCAGATGTTCATGGCCCAGGCGTTCTACGGGGACAGGGCCATCGCCCAGCAAGTCAAGAGCCCTGTCCAAACCGTGCTTCAACTCGCATCCGATCTCGATTACGACAGCCCGCCCTTCTCGGCAATGGCGCAGGCCACGCAACGGCTCGGGCAAGACCTCTTCTTCCCGCCCAACGTCAAAGGCTGGGACGGCGGCCGCGCCTGGATCAACGCCAATACCTTGCTCGTCCGGTACAACCTGCCGGGGTATCTGGTCACCGCGAAACTGAAGAAGGAAGACCTCGCGATGATGGCCTATCTCGGCCAAGCGGGCCTTCAAAGTGCGCAAGATGCCCCATCAATGACCGGCAACTCGATGGCAAGCATGACGAGCGAGGCGAGCAACGATGCGGCGCTTCCGCAGTGGAATGCACAGGCTTTCTTCGCTTCGATGAAGTACGCGACCCTCAATGAATGCATCGCTCAAATGGAAAACCGATTTCTGAGCGCGCCGCTGTCGCCGGAACAACGCGCCGTGTTGATTGCATCGCTGGGCGTTGATGGCGACCCTGCTGCCCCCTTGGGCGATAAGCTCATCCCGCAGCGCTTCTTGTTTGCCACCCTGCACCTCTTGCTCAGCACGGCCGAATACCAACTCTGTTAGCACCCACTTACGAGGATACCGTCATGAGTTTCTCGATTACCCGACGTGGCTTCTTAAAGTCTGCGGCCCTCTTCTCTTCCATGGGCCTCGCGCCGGCCTTCCTGACGCGCGCGGCGGAGGGCGAGGCCCCGGCCATCAACGGATTCAAAGACGACCGCGTGTTGGTCGTCCTTCAACTGGGCGGAGGCAACGACGGCCTCAACACGGTAATCCCGTATAGCGACGACCACTACTATCGGGCGCGTCCGCAAATCGGCATCAAAAAGGACCAAGCCCTCCGGCTGACGGATGACCTCGGCTTGAACAATAATCTCGAAGGCCTCTTAGGCCTGTACGAAGCAGGGAAGGCCTCGATAGTCCAAGGCGTTGGCTATCCCAATCCGGATCGCTCGCACTTTCGCTCCATGGAAATCTGGCACACGGCCAGCGACTCCGATCAGTACCTCGGCGACGGGTGGATTGGCCGCTACTTCGATAACTGCTGTTCCGGTACTGCGCGCCCCCAGGCGGGTGTCGCGCTGGGCCCCGAACGGCCGCAGGCCTTCGACGGGGAGAAAGGACTGGGGATCGCGTTCGACAATCCCGAGAACTTCGGCTGGCGGCCAGGCAAGTTCACCGACACGCCCGACAGCTTCGCGAAACTCAATGCCTTTCGTTCGCAAAACGGATCGACGCTCGATTTTCTCCGGCACACAACATCGAACGCGATCATGAGTTCCGTCGAAGTGAAAGAAGCGGCGGACCGTGCCGGATTGTCGGCGGGCGCCGTAGGCCGCAAGAACGGTGAAGCGGCCTTTCGCACCGTGGCGGGCCTGATCCGCGGCGGCCTGCAAACGCGCATCTATTACATTGCGGTGGGCGGCTTCGATACACATGCCAATCAGATGGGCACGCAGGACAACCTGCTCAAGCGTGTCGGCGAAGGACTCGTCCAATTCCAGCAACAGTTGGAACAAGACGGTACGGCGGACCGCGTGTTGACGATGGTGTTCTCAGAGTTCGGGCGGCGCGTCGAACAGAACGCCAGCGGCGGCACCGACCATGG
>JBHEKO010000158.1:0-9475 GCA_041859475.1 Candidatus Hydrogenedentales bacterium | reverse complement strand
CTTCTTCATCGACTTCGCAAGCATCGAGCACCGCATCCTTTTCTGGCAGACCTGGGCGCTCGGCATCAAAGGCGTCCACTACTGGGCCGCGAACTTCACCGAACAAGGCGAGAACCCCTGGTTCGATCAACTCGACGTCACTCCCTGCAACGGCGACGGCTTCCTCATGTATCCCAGTCCGAAAGGCCCCGTGAGTTCTATTCGCCTGGAAGCCATCCGCGACGGCATCGAGGACTACGACTACCTCGTGCTCTACTGGAATCTGCTTGAAGCCCTGAAGAAAAAAGGCGGAAACACGGCCCTGATCGACAAGGCGACGAAGGAAGGCAATCTGAAAGCCCTCGTCCCCGACCTCGTGTCGTACACGCGCGATCCCAACGTGCTTCTAGCAAAACGCGAAGCGCTCGGGCGCGTGATTGCGGAGATGGCGCGCGCGGCCCGCTGACCAATCGCTGAAAGCAACCGCCTGTGACGTCGAGGGCGCATAGCGCTTCGGGCACCCGTGTCGCGAGTTCGAGGAATAGGACGGATCGGTCGGATCCGACGGATCGGTCCTACGCAACGCACGTCCCCGAGCGAGTCCGCGCTTTCGCGGAAGTTCATTCTCTCTTCTCTGCGTTCCTCTGCGATCTTTGCGACTCTGCGTTGAGATTCTTCCTGCTTTGGTTGCGGCTCTGCTGCGCCCATCCGTGTCCCTACTTGCGCCGCCCACCCCCGTAGCGATAGGGTGTTGTAGTCCTACGCGATAGCCTTGGTTTTCAAGGCGCTCGACACCGGCGCCAAAATGGGGGGCTGTATGGCCGAAATACCGCGGCTTGGAATGAACCACATTAACGCACACGTGATCTCCACGAACCGCTGTGCCGACGCCTTTGGCACGATGTTCTGGGCCTTTCTCTTCTTCCTCGACTTCCGCATCAGTTTCAATGGCGTCACCTTGGACATTCTTCCCGACGTCGTCGGATGGTTGCTCATGCTGTCGGCGCTCAAAGCGATCCCGGATCTTTCGCCCGATGTAAGGCCTCTTCGCACGTTGGCCCTGTGGCTGGCCGTCCTGTCGCTCTTCAGCCTGATTCAGATCAAGGGAGCATCGGGCAATGGTGTGACGGGGCTGACCATTGTCTACAGCTTGTACAATCTCGCCACCACGATTCTGGACCTCATCTATATCTGGATGCTGTGCGGTCTGATTATGCGTATGGGCTTGGCTTATCGTTGCGAGGCGCTCGCGGAACGCGCGGATTTCCGCGGAAAACTCTGGGCAATCCTGCAACTGGCTTTTTGGGTCCTGCCCTGGATCCTGATGATTATCAATGACCGCGCCCTAGTGATTGCCGCCACAATGGTCGGACTTCTCATCTCCGTGATCGTGTTCTGCCTGATGATGGGGCTCATGAAAGCCACGCAAGAATTGTGCATCGGCTGCATCGAAATCAACGCCCTCGCCAACGCGCACAACTACAGAACGAATTTGTAGCGCCTGCCCTCCGTGGCAGGCGTCTTGGCCCTCCGCGTTCCTACGATACTCGGCACCCCTCGGAGGGCGGACTTTCCAGTCCGCCTCTTTGCATCTCTCCCCACGGACACGCGCCCCGAGTTGTGTCCGCCCCAACCCATGGTTTACTGTCTTCCAACGCCGCTGCAAGGCAGACCCAACGTTGTACAACACAAAGTCCGAGTTTCGACCGTGCGCCCCGCAGTTCAGCATATTCACCGGAGTTCATCGGCGTGCATCGGCGGTTCAAGTTCTGTGCGCATTAATTGCGGCCATGCCGCGTAGTGCAGAGTCGTGTCAATTCCACAAGGGAGGTTCGTATGGATCGCAGAGGATTCCTGAAGACGGGGATGGCCGTGGCTGGGGCCGCGGTTGCAGGCGCGACGGCCTCGGCGGCGGCAGAAACGCCGGCCGGCGCAAAGCCCTTCAAGCTGAAGTACGCACCGCATTTCGGCATGTTCAAAGCCAGCGCGGGCGAAGACCTCGTCGACCAGCTCAAGTTCATGGCCGACCAGGGCTTCACGGCCCTGGAAGACAACGGCATGAAGGGCCGCTCCGTCGAAGACCAGGACCGCATCGCGAAAGAGATGGCGCGCCTGAACATGACCATGGGCGTCTTCGTGGCCACGGGCGATTTCGACAACGTGACTTTTGCGTCGGACAAACCCGAAGACTTCGAGAAATCGTTGCAAGAAATCAAAGACTCGGTCGAAGTCGCGAAGCGCGTGAATGCGAAGTGGTGTACCGTTGTGCCGGGCCGCTACAGCGTCGGCCGCGAATGGGACTATCAGACCGCGTACGTCATCGACAATCTCAAACGCTGCGCGGAGATCTTCGAGCCCGCGGGCTTGATCATGGTGCTGGAGCCGCTGAACCCCTACCGCGATCACCCCGGCCTCTTCTTGTCGAAGATTCCCCAGGGCTATCAAATCTGCAAGGCGGTGAACAGCCCGTCCTGCAAGATCCTCTTCGACATGTACCACCAGCAAATCACCGAAGGAAACATCATCCCCAACATCGACCGCGCGTGGAGCGAAGTGGCCTATTTCCAAATGGGCGACAACCCCGGCCGCAAAGAACCGACCACCGGCGAAATGAACTACCGGAACATCTTCAAGCACATCCACGAAAAAGGATTCACCGGCGTGATGGGCATGGAACACGGCAATTCAAAACCCGGCAAAGAAGGCGAACAAGCCGTCATCGACGCATACCGCTATAGCGACGACTTCTAAGATCATACCAATAAGAAACGCCGGGGAAACGCTCACTGCGCTTCCCCGGCGTTGTCATTTGCTGTCGGTGTTACTTCGCGTTCTCCAACACGACGCGCGCTTCCGTGTGGCCCTTCAACTCCTGCGGTGTCCACCACGAGGACTTCATCACGCACGGGCTGAAAGCCTTCTCCGCTTGATCCGTGTAATGCGGCGATTCGGGCCGGTCGCTCTGCCCGTGAGGCACATACGTCCAACTCTTCACCGGCTTCGTCATCACCACAATCTGCGTCGACGTCTGGCCCGCCCGTCCCCAACGCGTGTGATCGGGCTTCTCGCCATGGTACTTCACGTTCCGCAACGTGGTCATGTCCAGTTCGCCGTCGCCGCCCCCGCCAACCGGCCACGACTTCTCGTCGCGCCCCACGCGGAACACGTCGCCATACGTCTTGTCGATACTCCCAAGGTCCGCGCGCATCTTGGCCATCGCATTCGCGAACGACTGCACCGCAAGCTGCTTCTCGTTGTCATTGACTTCCACCGCGGGCGACGGCTTTCCGACCGATTCCAGGTAGTTGTTGATCGTCTGCGCGAATCCATCCACGGCTTCCCGCCCATTGTCCTCGACCAATTGCTTGCGCCAGTAGTAGTACTTGAGCGCGCCCTTCGACTCGGGCGTGAGTTGAAGGTCCCACGCCAGCACTTCCTTGACGCCCGCCGTGTAGTCTGCATTGCCCGCCAACGCCGCTCCATTCGCCGCGTCCGCAATCTTCAGCACCTCCACCCAACGCCCTGCGCCGTACAGGTGCATGTCGTTCGCATACGACAACGCCTCCTCGACCGTCACCGAATCGTCCGCCGCCAGCAGCTCGACCGCCCGCGCGCCGCGCTGGTTGCTGATCCCGTAGCGAGGCTCGTCGTCGCCTGCATTCGTCCAGATGTACGGCTTCGACTTCTCCCACGAGAAGGGACTGTTGACCATGATCACGTCGGGCGGCACGTTGCAGCACTGCATGTACCCTTGCGGCGGATTCGCGATCTGGATCAAATCGCTCGAAGGATGTATCCCCTTCCACTCCGTCGCGGACGTCGAGCCATCCACGGGCCGCGTCCAATCGTATCCATCCGCGCGAATCGGCACGCGTCCCGTGTGCTGGAAGTAGATGTTCCCGGACGTGTCCGCGGTCATCACGTTTTGCGGGAAAAGCTGCTGCGTCGCCAACCCCGCGACCACGCCCTGATAGTCCTTCGCGAAGTTGAACGCATACCACGCATCGTTGCCGCTCACGGCGTCCCCATACGAGGAATGGATGGCGTAGGCCTTTCCGCCGCGAATCGCCACGACCGGGCCATGGTGCGAATCGAGCAACGTCAACTCCACCGGCTCGCCGTCCTTCACCTTCACGGTCACCTTGCGCATCGTAAAATCTTTGAACCCGCCGTCATAGTGATACTGCATCGGATTGTCTTTATTGACCGTCAGCGCGAATACATCCGCCGTATCGGGTCCGCCCGTCGTCATCGCCCACGCCACGTTCGCGTTATGCCCCAGCGCGATGTACGGCACGCCCGGCAACGCGAAACCGCTGCCCTCCCACGCGCCCGCATGCACGCGAAACTCCCAGAACCGCGACACCCCCAGCCAGCCCAGGTGTGGATCGATCAGCAGGATAGCCGCCTTGTTGGCGCTGCGCGCCGGCGACACCGCCCACTGATTCGACGCACGCTGCGTTTCATCCATGCCCGGCTCGATCCCGCCGCGCTTCAGATCGCTGAACCCATCGTCGAACGACCACGATTGCAGGAACATCCGCCCGAACGCCCCCACCATATACGGATCGACTTTCCGGTCGCCCCACCACGCCGGCAGTTCCTTCGGGTGCTCCGCATAGTAATCGTTGATCCCGCGCACAAACGCCTCGACGTGCAAACGCACCTCGGGCCGGTTCTTCTCGTAGCTCGCCTTGCTGTCTTCATACAAACGCCACATGTGCGCGACCCGATCCTCGTCGACCGCGCCCTTGCCCTCCACGCTCGCCAACTCGCCCATCCCGCGCAGGAAATTCTTCAGCACGTCCTCAGGCCGATCCTGCGCCTGCGCCCACCCCATCGCATAGAAACCCGCCTCGGCGGTCGGCGCGTAAATATGGGGCACGCCCCACGTATCCCGATAGATGACCGTCTTCCCGGCATCCTGCCCCGCACCGGGCAATTCCTGAGCCCAAACAACGCCCGACAACACAAAGGCCATCAAGCCGATTCGCACAAGCAATCTCGATTTTCGCATAAGTCCTCCTGGAGATACGGCTGTCTGCCACATGGCAATTCGCTTGGAAACGGTCCCGGAGGCAGTCCGCCGGGGGGGTAACGAGAGCCTAACACCCCCCCACCATTCAGTCAATGAACCTCACAAGGCAGGGTTCCCGAAGGCAGTGCTCCTGAAGGTAGGACTTCTGAAGGTAGGACTTCTGAAGGTAGGGCGCTTTCGCCGAAAGCGCCTCTTCGCCTAACCCGCCACCTCAGTTTTCTCCCCGGAAACTTCGCCGAAAGCGCCTCTTCGCCTAACCCGCCGTCTTCCGCCTCATACCCCCTGTATCCGCACATCCCTATACCACGCCTCGCTCGGCGGGCCTCCGTGGATTTGGAGCGCGATGAGCCCCTTCTGCTCGATACTCTCGTCGGGTTCGGTGTAGTCGACGGTTTGTGTGCCGTTCAGCCACAACCGAATGTGCCGTCCCTCGCACCGGATGCGGTAATCATTCCAATCGTCCTGCTTCACCGTCTTCCGAATGACCTCGGCAGTCGGTCCCGTCAGCACCTTCTTCCGGCGCGACTCGTCGTAGAGACACCCCCAATAGTTCTGCCCCATATCCGCCTGATAACCAATCATCTCGAAATCATTTGGGATTCGCTTGCTGCGCAGTTGGATACCCGCGTTCGCGTCCTTGCCCAGCAGCTTCACCTTCAGGTTCAACTCAAAGTCGCCATAGGTCTCGTTCGTGCACAGGAACTCGTTGCGCACCACGGGAGCCTTCAACGAGCCCCCCACGATTGCCCCGTCCTCAATGCGGAACACTCCAAGATCCCCTTCCCACCCGGCAAACGTCTTGCCGTCAAACAAGGACTTGGACTCCCCTTTCACCGCTTCCCCGGCCTCCGCAAGCCCCAAGCCGCCCAGTCCCGCCGCGATCCCTACCCCCTGCGCCAGAAAACTCCGCCTGGATATGGAAATCATGAAGCGCCTCCCTTGTACGAGTTCCTACAATTGCCCTCCGCATTATGTCCCATTCTCCCGCCCAGTGAAATCTCCCTCGACCAATCCCACCGTCCTGTGCATTGAGGTCCGAAATCCGAGATTTCAAATTTTGAGATTTCAAATTTGAGATTGGTCAGGATGCCCCTTGGTTAGGGCCAACGGCCTCGCCTCGTCCATCCCGTCCATCCCATCCATCCCATCCATCCCAAATTCTCGCGCCACAAGAATAATCCTTCTTGCGCCACAAGAATTCTCGCCTCGCAAGACGCCATCCCTCCCGCACAAAACCTTCACATTCGACGTAAACCCTTAGCGCAAAACAACGTACCCAAAACACACGGCCGTGGCACAGGCATTGCTCTTACCTTCTTCACGCGGGCCGAGGGCAAAGGCAGTAATGGCCAGCGTAGGGGCGGGGACCATGCAATCAAGAATCTTGTTTCTGGATTCGGAGCCGGACGCAGTAAGCCGTCGCATCTTGGAATCACTCGCGGCAGTGTCGAACCAAATCGACCGCTTCGATTCCGACAAAACCCTCCTCGACCGCCTCCTCGCTCCCGTGTCCGATGTCGCCTTGGTCATTATTCGCGTCCGCGACAAGACCCATCTCATGCAGCTCACGATACACAGCATGTTCCTTCGCGGAACGCACGTCGTGGTCGTGCTCCCCGAAATTGAGCATGAGTTGTATTCGATAACCCACATCTTCCATCCAAGCCTCGTCATCTGCGTCGACGACGACTTCGGCAAGATCGCGGCGATGGCGGGAGACCTCATAGAGCCGGGTTGTGAAGAGCAGCCTGCGGGTGAGGCCCTCCCCTGCTGGGGCGCCTGAATCCAACAATCAAGAGAAGCGTAAACCTAATTTCGAGACCAGAGGGAGGGAGAGAAGATGAGCCTGAGCGAGACGGCAAGCACGGTCGCCCGCACATCGGATGCGGCGGGGAAGTATCTGACATTCACCTTGGGCAATGAAACCTACGGGCTGGAGATCCTGACGGTCCAGGAGATCATCGGAATCCTCCCCGTAACGCACGTGCCCAACACGCCGTCCTACGTGCGCGGCGTCATTAACCTGCGCGGCAAGGTGATTCCCGTCGTCGACCTGCGCCTGAAGTTCGGCCTGGACGCAATCGCGGACACCGAGCGCACGTGCATCATCGTTCTGCAGACCAAGCGCGAAGACGGAGGACCCACCACCACCGGCATCATCGTGGACTCCGTGTCCGAAGTGCTCGCGATCGGGGAGAACCAAATCGAAGAGGCCCCCTCCTTCTGCGATTCCGTCGAGATCGATTTCCTCAAGGGGATCGCAAAAGTCTGCGACAAGGTCTGTGAGCTCCTCGACCTCGAACGCACGCTCTCAAGCGCGGCCATCACAGTGATACCGTCCGCCGCGCAAAAATCCGAAAAGTAACCCCCGGTCTCCGTACCGGGCGTCCCAAGACGCGCAACACAAACAAGTGAATTGTACCGCCGGCTTCCAGCCGGCTCTTGAGACTGTGAGATGTAGGTTCTGCGAGATGTACCGCCGGCTTCCAGCCGGCTCTTAGCCTAACCACAGGACTTCGTGACTCCCAATTCCGGTTGAAACGAACGACGAGGGATCGGCTTAAGCAAATTTCGGGCAGACAAAGCTTCAACGCAAGGGGAGTAGTGAACATGTTTACAAATCTAACGCTCGGCAAAAAAATAGGCCTCGGCTTCGGAACCCTGATGCTCCTGATGGCATTCCTCGGAGGACTGGCCGTTTGGAACATCGGCGCGGTCCGCCAGCAAATCGGCTACCTAACGACCGAAAACATCCCCGAGGTGCAAGTCGCTAACGACGTGGAGCGCTCCGCCCTCAGCACCATGTACGCCATGCGGGGGTTCGTGATGAGCCACGACCCGACATTCTGGGAAACGGGTACAACGGAACTCGGAAAAGTCAAAACGTTTCTCGGCAACGCCAAAACGCTGGGCGCGAGCTCGCCCCGCCTCGCAAAGTTGACGGATGCCGCCACAGCCGCGGAAGCGAGCGCGTTGGAATACGAAAAGCTCGCGCTGGAGACCAAGGCTACCATCGAACAAATGACGGCCGAACGTACCAAACTGACCGAGACCGCCAAGGTTTACATGGACAACTGCTATGCGTATCTTGCCGGACAGGAAAAGTCGCTGCGAGAAGAGATCACAGGTAAAGCCCAACCTGCTGCTGCGCCCGCAACCGTGGTAGAAGCTGCGCCTGCGCCGGATGCCGTGCCTGCGCCGGAAGCTGCGCCCGCCGCTGTTGGAGCCGCAATCACCCCGGAAAAGCTCGTCGAGCGAGCGGATAAGATCTCCCTCATGAACAACATCATCGACTTGCAGAATGCGACCCGACTCGCCGTGTGGAAAGGTCAGGCGATCAATGACGTGACAGCGCTTGAGGCAGTGCTCAAGAACTTCGACGAAGAAGACAAGCTGTTCGAAACGCTGAAGGCTACGACCCGTCAGGAAGCCAACCTAAAGCAAATCGAATTGTCCCGTGCCGCGGGGATGGAATACAAGGCGGGCATGGTGGCGCTCATCGAAGACATGAAGAAGCTTGCGGCCCTCGGAGTCACGCGTGGCGGAGTGGCGGCGCAAGTCCTGGAGCAGGCGCAAAACACGGCCAAGCTCGGCATGGACGACACCGTGCGCGTAGCGAATGCGTCGGTATCCGATGCATCCACGCAGATCATCATCGGCTTCTGCGTCTCGGTAGCGATCGGCATTGTGCTCGCGCTGTTTATCACACGCAGCATCACCAAGGCCATCTCCATCATCATCGGCAACCTCCGCGAAGGTGCGGCCCAAGTCAGCGGCGCATCGGGCCAAGTCGCCCAGGCCAGCCAATCCATGGCCGAAGGCGCAAGCGAACAAGCCTCCTCCCTGGAAGAGACCTCCGCATCGCTTGAAGAACTCACCTCCATGACGCGCCAAAACGCCGAAAACGCCAACAAAGCCAACGCGATGACCATCGAAGCCCGCCAAGGCGCCGACAAAGGCCGCGCCGCCATGAAGGGCATGATGGAAGCCGTCGCCCAGATCAAGACCTCCTCCGACGAGACCGCCCGCATCATCAAGACCATCGACGAGATCGCCTTCCAGACGAATCTGCTCGCCTTGAACGCCGCCGTCGAAGCGGCGCGCGCCGGCGATGCAGGCAAAGGCTTCGCCGTCGTGGCCGAAGAAGTCCGCAACCTTGCGCAACGCAGCGCGGAAGCCGCGAAGAACACCGCCGCGTTGATCGACGAGTCGAAGAAGAACTCCGACCGCGGCGTGGCCGCCTCCGACGAAGTCGCCGCCATACTCGAGCAAATTGCCGATGTCGTCGGCAAAGTCGCCACGCTCATGGCGGAAGTTTCCGCGGGCAGCAACGAACAAGCCCAAGGTATCGACCAGATCTCGACGGCCGTCGCCCAGATGGACAAAGTAACGCAGACCACCGCCGCCAACTCCGAAGAGGCCGCCTCCGCGGGCGAAGAACTCTCCGCCCAAGCCCGC
>JBHEKO010000108.1:0-4232 GCA_041859475.1 Candidatus Hydrogenedentales bacterium | reverse complement strand
CGTCTTCTCCCCCTCGCACCGGGCGCGATAGTCCTCGAACGGCGTCGCATCGCCGGCCTGCGCGATATAGACGCCAAAATCTTCCGACCAGATTGGGCCTTGATTCATGAGGCTCGTCAGCGAAATCGTGAACACGTCGTCATCAAGCGCAAACGAGACGAGCGCCTCGTCTCCGGAGAGGGTGCGCTCGGGAAGCATGTGCGTAACGCGCATCGTAAACGCGCGCGTCGCCGCTTCGCCGAATGTCACCCGCTTGCCTTCGACCTGCACGCCGGAGACGGCGGTCACGGAATCAACGACGGCGTTGTAACCCGAGAGCACGATCCCCGTTCCTTTCACCTTGGAACCGGCATCAAGCTCCACACGCAGGTCCGTGACGGTAGGCGGCGAAACCGTGTACACATGGACCGCCTGTACGGCATCTACATCCACGCCGGTCACTTGAATCCCAAGCGTGCGCCGAAACGTCACGTCATAGGACGTCTCCTCGGGAAACTCCGTCGTAAGCGGCTTGAACGTGAACCGCACGCGGTTCGGAGAGGCCGTGGATTTTTCGACTTCGGCAGGCTTCCACGGCGGGTTGAACATGTCGTCGATCTTCGTCCAGCCGAACGAGAAGGCGCTGTCGGGGTGGTAGTTCTCGATGCGCTGGTCCGGCCAGTGGTTCTGCATGTAGGAGACAGACGCCCCCTCCGGGGCATTTCCCTTGAACTCGACTTCTACCACGGCGACATCGCGCGGTTCTTCAAACCGCACTTCGTTCGCGGGCGTGCGCGGCAACGCAAACGGGGCAATGTCGAAGGACTCGGCAACCGCCGCGGGCGCTATCGCGGAAACAAGCCCTATCGCCAATAGCCCCATCACGCCGAATTGGCGATACGCAGGCGCGCCTCCTCCGAGAATGGCGAACAAACGACTACGCTGGACAGACATCGTCAGACCCCCCTGCCTTTGTTTGTGCTGGCAGCGTTATACCATAAGGAGACCAGGCTTTCGCGCCTGCTGCGTCTACAAGAATAGGACGGAGCAGACGGATCGGGCCTATTCTCTTCCCATGCCGGATGCCCCGATGGCCCGCAACGTGGTAGTATCCTCTTGGATTGAATCAACTGCAGGCGAAACCATGGAATCTACCCCGATCGTACCGGATGGCGAATCGACGGACGAGGCCTCCCACGAGACCCTCGGGCCAAACGGACGCTTTTGCATTCTGAAAACGCTCGGCTCGGGCGCGATGGGTGCGGTGCGCCTTGCCCGCGACACCCAATTGCGCCGCCTCGTGGCAATCAAGACCGTTAAGGCGGAATTGGCGGAAGACGAGGCGTTTGCCAAACGGCTTGAACGCGAGTGTGTCCTGCACGCGAACGTGGGCATGCATCCCAACATCGTCATGATCTTCGACACGTTTCGCGAAGACGGCCGCATTCATCTCGTCATGGAGTATGTCGAGGGCGAGACCCTTCAGGCACTGCTCGAACGCAATGCGCGCGAGGGCGTATCGCTGACCGCGCAACGTTCGATCATGATTTGTATGCAAGTCCTGGATGCCCTGTCTCGAATTCATGCGCAGGGAATCGTCCATCGAGATATCAAGCCGGCGAACATCATGATCGCCCGCGATGAGACGGGCGCCCCCATTGCGAAGCTGACCGATTTCGGCATCGCCCGCGCCGAAGTCCTCCAAGAACGCCTCACGCAAATCACGGCGGCAGGTTCCGGAGCCCCGGGCACCCCGCTCTACATGGCCCCGGAACAGATCGACGCATCCACCTTCGGCCCCGTCACGCCCGCCGCCGACATCTATGCGATGGGCGCGCTGCTCTATCAACTCTTCTCGGGCGAACCGCCATTTCGCGGGACGCTTACCGAGGTGCTGCACGCCCACCTCCAACTGAGTCCGCCCCCTCTGCGCTCGTCGTTGTTGGGCGTGGTCCCGGAAGAAATGGACCGCGTGCTGCGCCGTGCCCTTGCCAAACGTCCCTCCGACCGCTGGCCAACGGTTCAGGCTTTCCGATCCGAACTGGTGCGACTGGAGGCGGAACTGCCGCGCCCCGGCTTGGCGCTCACGGACTCGAAGTCGCCCACCGAGGCCATGCCGTCGCACCAGTCCGGCGCGCCTACGAGCATCTCTCAAAACGAACCCACGAGGTTGACTGGCACCGGCTTGAAGCGGTTGCAGCAGAAGAAGACCCGCGCCGCGCTCATCGCCGTCGCCGCCACCCTCGTATTGGGTGGTGCGGGGGCCATCGCTGCGTGGCAGACGATTCGGGGCGCTTCGCCGGTCACGCCGCCCATCTCCGAGCCCGCGCCAACGTCTGTGACATCCAATCCGGCGCCTGCGCTTCCCATTCCCGGCCCTGCGCCCAGCGCACCCGTTGTCGCCGTCGCGCCCGAGATGGCCGCCACGCCTGACGCGCAATCTCCACTGACGCCGGCACCCATTCCCGCCGCAAGCACGGAGCCCATTGTGGTGGACGCGCCGCTCGCGATTGTCGACGAACCTCCGCTCGCCGTCGAGCCGCCGTCCGAATACGTGGTTCAGACGGGGCAGACGCTTTCGAAAATCGCCGCCCTCTACCAACTCGATATGCGCGATGTGCAATGGTGGAACGGCATGGAAGACCCGAACAGCCTGTCCGTCGGGCAGACCTTGTATCTCCAGAAACGCGACGGCCTTCCCCCGCGCGACCAGTTCTTCGCACGGATTGCTCCTCCCTCGAAACCGGAGCCTGTTGCCGAGGAAGCGGCGCCCCTCGTCCCCGCGGACGTCCCCGCCGCGTCCGATGCCGCGCCGGCGGAACAGAAACCCGAGAAACCCAAGAAGCGAAGTTGGTGGCCGTTCCCGCGCAAGAAGCAATCCCAAGACAACTGACGGATGAACTTGGCGGGCCATTCCGAACCGGCATCACGTGAAGGTTTCAGAGAGACCCTTGGCTCATGTAATATACGGTAGTTTCAAACGCAACAATCACAAGGGGAGCGATATGGTCGACCCAGAATTGCTGAAAATACTGGTGTGTCCCGAGAACAAAACGCCGGTCGCTTTGGCCGACGACGCGCTTATCGCGACATTGAACGCCGCCATCGAGCAGGGAACGCTCAAGAACCGGGCTGGCGAGAAGGTCGAAGAGAAAATCGACGGGGGGCTGGTCCGCGAAGATAAGGTCTATCTCTACCCGATTCGCGACGATATCCCCATCATGCTGATCGACGAGGCGATTCCCCTCTAAACCAGCGTAAGGCGCGTCCGGCGTATCGTCTTCATTTCGGTTTCGCTACCGGGGCAGACTGCGGATGGCCTATCCGGTCTTCTTGAGCGCACTTGTGTGGGGCGGCGCGCCCGACTGCCCTTCTTGGGGATCGGTTCCGCGCTGCCGTTTCATGTTGCGCTTCATCATGCCCGACGAAGGCTTCATGCCCAGGCGCGTGTAGAAGGGCTGCATGTTGGGTTCGCACACAAACTCGATCATGTACAGGTCGCCGATGCAATCGACCATCCGCCGCACCAGTTGCTCCCCGATGCCCCGCCCCTGATAGGCAGGCAGAACCTCCAGAAGGGGTATCGTCGCGCTAAGGACGCCGTCCGTCAAGGACGTAATGAATCCGACCACATTCCCGGATTGGTCATCCAAGGCGAGCACGGCGTGGCTGCTGCCCTTGAGAATACGCAGATGCGTCTCGGCGGTTGGCGGATTCTGCCAGTCCTGGAAGAATCCGTGAAGACGCTCGGCCGTGACGCCGTCGAGCGAAGTTGTATAGACAATCATCGAAATTTACTCCAAAGGGTATCCTCGTAGTATCTCATATTTGCCGGTCCAACGCGAACCAAGCAAAAGAGCCAAAACGCGGATATCGATATTTCTGAGCATAATGACGACCGTCTCAGAGAAGAAGGTGGTCGCCCGGCCCCCCTCCCTACCCCTTCGTCACAACCCAGAGACGAGTCTGCGGCGTAAGGTCCACACTCTCGCCGCCGGCAAAGCCGGCCTCCTTCGTCCACGACGCGACCTCGTCGAAGGTATAGGTGTCGCCTTCGCCGGTGGCGAGCAGCATGCGCAGCGCAAAGATGAGGCTGAACGCCGGACCCGACCGGTCATTGTCGACGAGAAAGTCCTTAATGATGAGGGTGCCGCCGCTGTCGAGCGCGTCATAACATTTCCGGACCATGGCGCGGTTTCCGTCCGGACTGAAGCTGTGGATGATATTCGAGACGAGCACCAGGTCGTAGCCGC
>JBHEKO010000577.1:0-3563 GCA_041859475.1 Candidatus Hydrogenedentales bacterium | reverse complement strand
GTTACAGGCCCCTACAATGGGTGCCGTCTCCGGCTCCGAGTTGGAGGCGATGAGCGACGCCGTTCTGCGCCGCGCCGTGCGCGAAGTCGCCGTCTTTGCGCGAGTGACGCCCGAAACGAAACTGGGCATCGTCACGGCGCTCCAAAACGAAGGCGAAATCGTGGCCATGACCGGCGACGGGGTCAACGACGCCCCAGCCCTCAGAAAGGCCAACATCGGTGTTGCCATGGGAATCACCGGCACCGATGTATCCAAGGGTGCGTCCGATATGATTCTGTTGGACGACAACTTCGCGACCATCGTCGCGGCGGTGGCGGAAGGACGGACGATTTACGACAACATCCGCAAGTTCATCAAGTACTTGATGACAACCAATTCCGCGGAGCTGTGGGTCATGATTTCTGCGCCGTTCCTCGGCATGCCGCTGCCACTGCTTCCGTTGCAGATTCTGTGGATGAATCTGGTCACGGATGGCTTGCCTGCGCTCGCGCTTGGCGTGGAGCCGCCCGAGCGAAACGTCATGCGCAGGCCCCCCGTGAAATCCGGCGACAGTATCTTCGCGCAGGGACTGGGGGTCCACGTATTCTGGGTTGGTCTGCTCATGGCGCTAATCGCGTTGGGCGCGGGGTGGTACTACTGGCTGCACGAACCCGCCGGCTCCAGCGGAGCCACGCGTTGGCAAACAATGACCTTCACCATACTTACGCTTTCCCAGATGGCGCACGTGCTGGCCATCCGTTCGGGAACGGATTCGCTGTTTACCGCGGGACTGTGGTCGAACCGCCCCTTGATGTTGGCGGTGATTGCCACCATTCTGCTGCAGTGCGCGCTCATCTACGCGCCTCTGCTTCAAGGCGTCTTCAGGATGGTTTCGTTGTCGCCGGGGGATATGGCAGCGGCGCTGGTTTTGAGTTCGGCTGTCTTCTGGGCGGTGGAGATTGAGAAGGCAGTACTCAGACGCCTGGCGAATCAAGACGAATAAGTCTCCGGCGCAGATCGACGAGGTCTAATCCGCGACATCCGAATCCGCGCTATTCCGGTCCGGCGCAGGCTTCAGCACTTCGGCAAGCGGGCACGTTGTTATGGCGTCACTGCCTACAATTCCGCAAGAGACGACCATCTTGATGGCTTCTTCCAGCGAAAGGTTGCACCCCGATGCGGATTTCGGATCGAAAAGCTGCAGGAGGCCGACGGTGATATTCGGCGCGGTGGGAACGAAGACCTTCAGCAACTCGCGGCCATCGAAGGATTGAATCCTGCCCACGACAAAACCGATGGTTCGCACGCCAGGATAGGGAAACTCCACCAGGACGGGGGCCTCGAATTTGGGGCCGGAACTCGGATCGACCAGCGACGCGATGATCTGCTTGGTTACACCGTGAATCGTTGTAATCAGTGGCACTCTGCCGATGATCCCTTCCATGAGACGAATAAGGCGCGCGCCCACAACGACCGTAGCGACGTGACCCGTCAGGTACAGCGAAACCAGCAAGAGAAAGACCGAAATGAAACCTATGACATAAGCGGGGAGAGGCCCCGAAATCATCCTGGCAAGCGGTTCGATACGACCTGCGGTAAGGCCATAGACGAATGTGATAATGAAGATGGTCACGCCGATCGGAACGAGAACCAGCAGACCGGAAATCAGCCGGTTCCGCGTGCTGTGAAGCAATCGCCGAAAAATCGACTTCGGAGGCGCGGGCGACTTCTTGGATGTTTTTGCCGCTTCGACGCCCGCGATGTCGAATGGCATCTCCTTATCGAGGCCGGCTTCGCTGGGCAGATTCAACCGTTTTGGCGTCAAGATACCCGCGGACATAAATGCCTTCGCGGCGTCCTCCACGGTCAGGTCCGTGAACTGAATCATGTCGCGCGGAAAGATCTGGAAATACCCGCTTGTCGGGTTTGGCGTTGTTGGTACAAACAAGCGGCAATACTTGTCCTCTCCGTCAATGGACATTTTCCCGGTGATGAAGGCGATAGCCTGAATCCCCGGAGAAGGGAAGGAGATGATCGCCGCGGCCTTGTAGGACTCTCCTTCCGTCTGCACGGAAAGCACGTCGACCGCTTGCCGCGAGGCCCCGTAGACCGTCTTCACCACGGGGATGCGCGTCAGGATCCACTCGCCCAGGGCAATGAGCCGTCTTCCCAGGACCAATCCCGCAATGAGCCCGATTGCATACAAGATGCACACGAACAGGAGAATGGACAACAGGACGGTGGCATAACCGGGCAATTCGACGGTGTAGCGCTTCAGGCCCGGAACAAGCAAGCCGGCGGTAAGGCCATAGCACAACTTCAGCACATAGGCGGTGACCCCGAGAGGCACTAAGACCATCATGCCTCGGAGTATGTATCCGCGAACAGTAGTCTGCAGGCGGTCTAGAAATGCCGACCGCACACCTTCGGTTTTCTTCTTCTTTGTCACTTCCAGAACACCTTTATTGTCAGGCGGATTGCGTTCCGCGAAGCGCATATTGTACCTGGATTGCGCTGGCGTTGCATAAACGTGGTCAGTCCCGGAGACGTGGCTATCCCGGCTCGCTGAGACCTTGCGTGCGATTCAGTCCGATGGGGTCACTGGACGGCTATGGACGGGCTCCATTCAGTGTTTCGCGGACAAACCCGACGAGGGGTCCTTCGTCCCAGCCGGAGCGGATTCGCACGGTGGCGTTGCCACGCGTTGCTTCGAAAACACGATCGCACTCATCCTGAGTAAGCGAGGAACGTTGCGCATTCATTGGATTGAGAACGAGCGCGGGCGCCTTCAGCGTGGCGATCATTTCGGGCAGGTCGTAGTGCCGCAAGACTCCGGGAAAGAATGCTTCATGCGGCCACGCGTAGGATTCGGAAGCTGCAAGCGACTCGAGACTCGCGAGGCCATCGGCGGCCACCACGCCGGCCACGGCGCCGTCGATGGCGGCGACGTGTAGCGCGACAATCGCGCCGAGGCCGCGCCCGCCGACTACGATCTTCGCGCCATCGATCTCGACCCGCGTTCTGAGATACGCCAGCGCCGCAAGGCCGTCGCGAATGCGCATGGCCATGACCGGATCGCCCAAGCCCGCGGAAACATAGGCGTTCCAGCGGTCGCGCGAGCCCCAGCCTGCGATGTCGTAACGAATATCCGAGGGACGTGAATCGCCCCAGCCGCGCACGTCCACGGTGAAGATCGCCGGGCCATTCGTTTCCTCGCTCAAAGCCCCGCTTAATCCCGAGAGCAGGCCACCCGTGTGAAGATCCGTCCAGCGCCCTCGGTCGTCGAAATAGAGAAAGGCCCCGCCTTTCCACCCCGGCTTCGCGGGGTAGAAGAACGTAGCAGGCAATTCGATTTGGCCTTCGTGCCGCAAGATGATTTCCTGCAGGTAGTGGTACCACACCAACTGCGGTTCGCTCGCGCGCGACTCGGGCACGGCTGTTGATTCGGGCGCGTTGGCCACCTTTCGCGCGGCCTCCGCAATCGGAAGTCCGGAGCGATGTTGACGCAATTCCACGGCGTGGTCGGTCGTGACCGTGCGCATATTGCGATCCGTTCGCGGACCGCACGCCAGCATCTCGTCGGG
>JBHEKO010000142.1:0-13575 GCA_041859475.1 Candidatus Hydrogenedentales bacterium | reverse complement strand
ATCATTCGCGTGTTTGGTGAGATCTATCAAACGGGCGCAATCTACCGCGGCTTGAGGCCCATCTATTGGTGCACGAATTGCCGGACGGCGCTCGCCGAAGCGGAAGTCGAGTACGCGAACAAGACGTCGCCTTCGGTCTTCGTCAAGTTCAAGGCAGAGAAGCCGTTGCCGGGTGTCGACGGGCCGGCGTATTACGTGATTTGGACGACCACTCCGTGGACGTTACCCGCGAACTTGGCCATCACCGTGCATCCCGAGTATGACTACAGCGCCATCCGTGTCAACGGCGAGACGCTGATTATGTCGAGCAATCTTGCGCCTTCCGCTTTGGAAGCGTGCGGCATCTCCGACTATAAGACGGTCGCCAAGTTCACAGGCAAGGACCTCGAAAACTATACCTACCGGCATGTCTTTTTCCCGGAGAAAGTGTGCTCGATTATTCTTGGCGAGCATGTGACGCTTGATGCGGGTACAGGCTGCGTTCATACCGCGCCCGGCCACGGTCACGACGACTATGTCGTGTGTTCTCGCTATGGCATCGCGCCGTTCTCGCCGGTGGACAACTCCGGCGTTTTTACAAAGGAAGCGGGTGTTTACGCCGGGACGATGGTGTTCGACGCCAACAAGCGAATCGTCGAAGATCTCCGGGTCGATGGGGCCTTGATGCATCACGAGCCCTATGAACACAGCTATCCGCATTGCTGGCGTTGCAGCGGGCCGATCATCTTCCGTTCCACGCCGCAATGGTTCGTCAACATGGACCACAACGGCCTTCGCGAGAGGGTGCTCAAGGGCATCGAGCAGGTGCGCTGGATCCCGGAATGGGGCAAGGAACGTATCTACGGCATGGTTGCCCAACGACCGGATTGGTGCATCAGCCGACAGCGTGCGTGGGGCGTGCCTATCCCCGTTTTCTACGGAAAGAACAGTGGCGAAGTCTATGCGACGCCTGAATCCTTCAAGCGTGTCGAGCAATTGGCGCTTTCCGCCGAGGACGGGATCGACCGATGGTTTGATACGCCGTCGTCGCAACTGCTGCCCGAGGGGGCGAAGTGCGCGGAGTCCGGTGAAACCGAATTCGTACACGAAACCGATATTTTGGATGTCTGGTTCGATTCCGGCGCAAGCAACCGCGCCGTATGCGAAACCCATCCCGATCTCGCGTGGCCTGCCGACTTGTACCTAGAGGGAAGCGACCAGCATCGCGGTTGGTTCCAGCTCTCGCTGATTCCCACCGTGGCCGCCAAAGGCGTGCCGCCCTATCGCCAAGTGCTCACGCATGGCTATGTCGTGGACGGTGAAGGCAAGGCGATGTCGAAGCGTCTTGGCAACTACGTAGGGCTTCCCGATCTGCTCTCGAAGCACGGCGCGGATATCCTTCGCCTATGGGTGACCGGAGAGAATTACCGACAGGACATCCGTATCTCCGACGAAATCCTGACGCGTCAGGAAGATGCCTACAAGCGTTTTCGTTGGACCTACCGATACATGCTGGGTAATCTCTACGATTTCCAGGAGCCGGACGCGCTCCCCTTCGACCAGTTGCTGGAGATTGATCAGTGGGCGTTGCACCGCACCCAGTTGCTCAAGCAGCGCGTGCTCAAGGCGTACGAAGACTACGATTTCCACATCGTCTACCATGCTGCGCACAACTTCTGCGCGGTCGACATGAGCGCGTTCTATCTTGATGTGCTCAAGGATCGGCTGTACACGTTTGCGGCCGATTCGCGCGAACGCCGTGCCGCCCAGACCGCACTTGCGGAAATCCTCAGCGACCTTCTGAGACTCCTTGCCCCCGTCCTGGTATACACCTGCGATGAGGCATGGCAGTTCCTTCCGCGTCATCTTCGGACGCACGAGAGCGTTCATTTAGCAGCGTTTCCGAGTGTGAAGCCGGAGTTCGCGCTTTCCGCGGACGCAGCCGCCCGATGGGATGAATTGTTGCGTATTCGGGGAGTGGCGTCCAAAGAACTTGAAGAAGCGCGCCGCGCAGGCCTCATCGGCTCGTCGCTGCAAGCGTCCTTGGCCATTGCGCCCGGTTCCCCCTATGCGGCGGAAACCTTGGGGCGCTATGCCGGACAATTGAACGACATCTTTATCGTATCGCAAACAACGGTCGAACCGCAGTCCGAAGAGGCTTCGGCGTCCGTTGAAAAAGTCAACGTGCGCGTCGACAAGGCGCCGGGCGCCAAGTGCGCTCGCTGTTGGCACGTGCGTGAGTCTGTGGGAACCATCGCCCAGCACCCATGCATCTGCCATGTGTGTGCAAAACAACTGGGAGTCCAATAGCGATGACGAAGAAGGAAGCAGCCAAGTTCGAGAAGCTGTTGCTCAGCGAAGGCGAGCGCCTGAAGAGGGGCATTCGCCAACTCGAAGAGGGCACGCTGTATCAGACGACCACTGACTTGACGGCCGATGTGTCGAGTTATGCCGAAGTTGGAACCGACAACTTCGAACGCGAAACGGCCCTCTCCATAGGAAGTCGCGAGTCCGGCCTTTTGCAAGACGTGAGCGACGCCCTTGAACGCATACGCTCCGGTCTCTACGGCATTTGCGAACCCTGTGGCCGTGAAATTCCGCGCAAACGTCTCGAAGCATTTCCCGCCGCGCGGTTCTGTATCGAGTGCCAATCGAAAGTAGAAAAGCAAGGTAGGTACTGAGAGACGCACCACAATCGAGCAACGAAGCGTACATGCGGCCCTCGCTCCCTCCATGGACTGAGGGCTGCTGTCCTTTGGAGTCGTTTGTGCACCTTGGCCGTGCCCGCTCGGATACCGCAACATAGAGTGTCAGTGTAAAATGCATCCAACAATTCTGCAGTTGGGTCCCGTTGCCATCCACTCCTATGGCCTGATGATGGCTATTGCCTTCCTCACCGCCACGTTTCTGGTTACCCGAGATATGGCCAAGCATGGCCTGAATCCGGGGGTGGCCAGCGACACCGCGTTCTGGTGTCTCCTCGCCGGTTTGATAGGCACCCGTATCCTGCACATCATCATGTTTCCCGAGAACTACTCCTGGACCCGGCCCCTCGGCTGGATCGCAATCTGGGAGGGCGGCCTCGTATTTCAAGGGGCAATTCCTCCCGCTCTTGCCGTCATCTACTTCAATCTGCGGCGTAACGGCATGCCCTTCTGGAAATCCATCGACATTGCCGCTCCCTATGTGGCCCTCGGACACGCAATCGGCCGCATCGGGTGTTTTCTCAATGGCTGTTGCTATGGCCAGCGCACCGACATGCCTTGGGGCATTCGGTTCCCGCGAATTCCATTCGACCTCACCAAGGCCAGTCCCTTGGGCAGCCCTCCCTATCTGGACCATTGCGAGCGATTCGGGCTTTCGAGGGCTCAAGATCTGTGGTCTTTTCCTGTTCACCCTACACAACTCTACTCTGTTCTTGCGCTTTGTCTCCTTTGTGTGACTCTGCTCTTGGTTCGGAAGTACTGCTGGAGATTCCCCGGTTTTGTCGTTGCGTGGTACTTCATCCTTTACAGTGCTGGGCGATTTGTAATCGAAATGTTCCGCGGTGACCACAATCCCACCAGGTTTCTGTCGCTTTCCGACCAGCAGGTTTTCTGCCTATTCAGTGTGTTTGTGGGTGTGGGATTGCTTACCTTTCTTTCCGCCTATTGGCGTCGCGTGCGACTGAAAGTGCAAGCAAAGTGATTCTTGCGTTGTGACCGAACAAGTGTTTCGCGTGAAACGCTTGCTTTTCGCGGGCGCTCGAAATATCATCCAGTGAGTTTCACAATTCCTGTTTGTGAATAATCTATCCTCGCCGCTTGCACTGGAGGTGCCATCGTGCGCCCTACAAAGCTCAGCTCACAGGTCTTCCTCGACCTTCCACCCGTCCTTTCTCATTTCGTAGAAAGCGCGCGATGCACGTGGCTTGAATGCTCTCCTCCTGCTGGCCGCATCATGTTGCTCGGCAGGCCCGGTGTCTTCACCGATATCGAAACCCTCGCCGTCGAACGCAGGCATTTGCTCGAAGCCTTTGGGCTACCGCGCACCCGGTCGTATTGTTTTCGTATGGGCTTCGAGGTGGGGCGCCGTGAAGCCCTCCGTCATTTGGCTACCTATGAGGAGAACGCCCGCCTCGCGCTTCAGGCAGGTCCCGTCTTCGGGCAGCTCCAGGGCCGCTTCGTCGCCGAGCCTGTGCGCTTCGAGTTTGACCTCGACGAGGGGTTTCTGTATCGGGAGTTGTTGCTTCACAGTTCCTGCGAGGCCTTAGCTCACCAAATGGTGCAAGAAGAAGTACCCCAGCCGGTGTGTTGGACGACCGCCGGGTATTTGTCCGGACATATCAGCGAGATTATCGGACGTCCTGTGCTCTGCCTTGAACATCAGTGCATTGCCCAGAGCGCTCCCAATTGCCGTTTTGTCGCCAAGCTTGAGGTTGAGTGGGGCGAGGAAGCACAGTGGGCGCGGGATGCACTGCGTCTGGAGTCCGTCGATTCGGAGATTGCGAAGCGCGAAGAACTCGTGGATGCCGCGCAACGCGCCGCACGGAGGGCCCAAGGGGCCTTGGCCCACCTGAGCAGACGGCTGAAGACCGAATTGCTGCTCGAAGGGCTTATTATGGAGTCCGACGCCATGCAGCGCGTCTCCAAACGCGCCCGTCAGGTGCTGAATTCGGACGTGCCAGTATTCCTCGTCGGAGAACCGGGCACGGGCCGTGCAACCTTGGCAAAGGCGCTCCATTTCGGCGGTTCGCGGAAGGGCGCTCAGTTCGAGGCGATCGATTGCCGGGGCCTTGGTTCAACCCTGCTCATGCAAGAGCTTTCCGGTTTTGTTCAGGGCGCATTTCCCGGGGCCACGCGGGCGCACATCGGCGCCTTTCAACGCGCACACCGCGGGACGATCTTCTTCGACGAGATTACGGCACTCACGCGGGATTTGCAAGGGCTGCTCCTACGCGTCATGGAGCAGGGTGAAGCCGCACCGCTTGGCAGCGCCACTCCCGCGAAAACGGATTTGCGTGTGATGGCCGCCACCCAGTTCGACCCGCTCGAAAAGCTCGCGTCCGGCGAATTGCGCGAGGACCTCTACTATGCGTTGGCGATTGGGCGAATTGATCTTCCGCCGTTGCGCGAGCGCGGGGAAGACATATTGCGCCTCGCGCAGACGTTGCTGGGCGAGGCCCGCGAACGGTACGACAAGCCCAACGCCCGCTTGTCGGAAGATTTCAAGCAGGCCCTGATGGACTGCTCGTGGCCGGGAAACGTGCGGCAGTTGCGCAACGTGATCGAGTACGCAGTCGTCTTTGGACCCGACCGCGAACTGGGGCTTTCCGAATTGCCCGAAGACGTGCTCACGAATCGATGGGGCCGGCCATCCCAAGACCTCTCCGAAGACTTGATTCGCGCCGTACTGCGCCGCACCAAGGGCAATCGAAGCGAGGCCGCCGACCTTCTGAATGTGGGCCGGACTACGCTATGGCGCGCCATGAAGCGGTTCAATATTGAGTAGTGTGCAACGTCTGTTCAAAATTCGTTCAAGGACCGTTGCTGCGTACATCGCCACGGGAATTGGCAACACGTTCTTTCCGTGGTATCCTAGTTGCATGACTTCGCAGGGGATAGCATGATGTGGCGCTTCGTTCATTTGACCGATCCCCATCTTGCCGCCTTGTCGGACACCCGTGGAAACAATATCCTTATCCGATCCCGAATGCCGGAATTGATTTCGTGCCTTCGCCGCGACTTGGCCCGATTGGATCCACGGTTTATCCTGGCAACGGGCGACCTAGTGGGGCAACATTCACGCGATGCCATGTTCGCAGCGCGCGATCTTCTCGATTCGCTGGGGTATGAGTACTATCCCGTGGGCGGGAACCAGGACTTTCTTGTCCGGGAATCGCGAAAGTGGTTTCTCGAAGCCTACGGCGCTCATCTGCCGGCTGATGAGACCTACTATTCGTACACGCATGAGAATCTGCATGTCTGCATTCTCGATGCTTGGTGGGTGTGGCCCGATGGCACCCTGTGCGGCCACCGCGATGGTCCCGTCGGCAACTATGGGTGGGCCATACCTCCGCACCAGCTCACGTGGCTGCAAGACGACCTCGCCGCCCACCGCGAGATTCCGACACTAGTGGCGCTTCACTATCCGCTTGTGCCTATCCCCGAGCGGCTTCGCAAGCCGGGTATGATCGTCTACGGGCATCTCGCCAATGGCGACTTGGTGATGGAGATTCTCACGAACAGCCCCAATGTCGTGGCCGTATTCTCCGGGCATGCGCACATGAATTTCATCGAAGAACAAAGCGGCATCGTCCACATTGCCACTTCCGCCCTGACGGAATACCCCGCCGAGTTTCGGGACATTCACGTATACGAAGACCGGTTGGAAGTGCACACGCTCGGATTGAGCGACAAGTCGTTTGCGGCATTGTCGCTGGTCCAGTTCAATACGTGGACCGCGGGCGAGGACCGCGACCGGACCACTGTCATCCCGCTACGGGGTAAGAAGGGCAGCCCCGTTCGCGCCAGGATTCGTCCCTGAAGGCGGCTTGTCTGTGACCGGCACGCGAGACACGTCGACAAGCGAAGCCCGACGGCCCCCCTCCTCCATTCGGTAGGTTACCCTCACGTGGTCTGCAACGGAGACTCGGTCCCAGAGTTCTCGCATGCACGTGAAGATGAGTCCGGCGTCTTGTGCTTCCAAATCGGCAATTCGTACGCCCAGCATGTATGCGCGGTCGTTTCCGCTTCCACGCACTTCCTTCATATACACAATGCCTTCGGCTCTCTCGACCAATGGGACTTCCGGCTCCTTCTCAAATAGGAAGTTCAGGCTGTAGAGCGCACCGATGAGCAAGACGAGTGCCAGGATCTGGAATTTTCCGGACGCTCTCGGGGCCGTATAGCGTGGCTTTAGCAGAGACCGGACGGCTTCCTGGCTCGGCGAAGAGCGCTTCATCCGAGCTCCGCAATCGACTCGTCCGTACTTGATGCCCACCTGGAACTCCAAGCCGCTTTCGCGGCGTTGTCGCGCGTTTGACAGCTTTCCTCTCTTTGTCCGATCATATCCCAAATCGACTCGCGGATGGACCCTCCCAGAAATGTCCCTGCGGCTGCCAGCATGCGTCTCAGCCTATGGGCGAACCTACGAGGTTTTCGATGAATATCTTCATCGCCGGCGGTGGCCGCATCGGCTATCACATCGCACGGTTGTTGAGTCAGGAAAAGCACGACGTAACGGTAATCGAATCGGATTCAGCCCGAGCGGAACAAGTGGACTATTCCCTCGATGTCAGCACGGTCGAAGGCAACGCGTCTTCGGTGATGTTGCTCAAGGAATTGGGTGTGGGGGAGGCCGACCTCTTTGTCGCAGTCATGGGCGCCGATGAAACGAACTTGATCGCCGCGGCAACGGCCAAGGGACTCGGCGCGAGACAGGTCGTGGCGCGCGTGGACGACCCTGTTTATATCGAGTCGAATATCCTGTATGAGACGATTCTCGGGATCGACTACATTCTCAGTCCCGAGGCGCTGACTGCGCTCGAAATTGCAAAGTACATCGAGAGTCCGGGCATGATATCCGCCGAAGATTTCGGGCGCGGCCTTGTCAAGATGCGACAACTCCGGGTCACCAAATCGCCGGCCACCAATGGCAAGACTCTCAAGGACATTCAGCTTCCGGCCGGCACGCTCGTCGGCGCGATCAGCCGCAATGGCGCCACCATCATTCCTCACGGCGACTCGACAATCGAACCCGGCGACGTCGTTGCGTTCATCGGCGAACGCGATCAAATCGATAAGGCGCTTGCCTTGTTCAAGGGAATTGAGCCCAAGCCTCAGCGCGTCGTGCTCATGGGAGGCGGGAGCATTGGTCTTCACTTGGCTCAATTGCTTGAGAGCCGCCAGATATCCGTCAAAATCTTGGACTGGAACCTTCAACGCTGCAACGAGCTTGCCGCGGCGCTTAAGAAGACGAAGGTCGTATGCCGCGACGCGACGACCCGCTCGTCACTGGAGCAGGAGCACGTCGACCGGGCGGATGTATTCGTGTCGTGCACCAGTGACGACGAACGCAACATTATGGCCAGCGTGCTCGCCAAAGAGGTCGGAGTTACCCAGACCATTTCGGTGGTTCATCAGCCGGACTTCGCGCCTCTGGTCCGAAAACTGGGCATTGACCACGCCGTTACGCCGCGGGCAAGTGTCGCGAACCGCATCCTCCGGCTGGTTCACCAGAAGACGGTTGCGTCGCTGGCCATCCTTGAGGAAGGCGAGGTGGAGATCGTCGAACTCTCCGTAAGTGAGGGGGCCCACATAGCAGGCAAAGCGCTAAAAGACGTCTCCCTGCCGCGGGGAACGCTCGTTGCCAGCATTCTGCGCGGAGATGCCGTACTCGTGCCCAAAGGCGATTCGGTGGTGTGGGCAGGCGATTCCGTGATTCTTATTGCATCCGCCAATCTTATAGACGACGCACAAAAGCTATTTCGACGATGATTTCCCCGCCTGTACGGGGAAGGACATAACGAGGGGGAGAGTTGACCATGCCGTATTCCTGGGGGAGCAATCGCAGGTGGGTCGCGACACTTGCCGTGCTTGCTTGGTCTTCCGCAATTTCATTCGCACAAGTGCCGCAGATCTTGAACCCGTCGTTCGATGAAGGCAGAGGCACCTCGCCCGGGGGGTGGACACTCACACCGGGCGGCATGGGCGACTGGAAGAGCAGCGATCCCGAGCGGGGTCGTTTTGTGACCGTCACGGGAAACGGAGATGATTTCATCTGTTGGACATCGGAGGAGCTTCCTTTTGCGCCTAACACGCTGTACACGGTGCGCGTGAAGGCCATAAACACCGACGCCCGGAATGGTACCGCAGTTTTGCGCGCGGGAATAGCCAACAGGGACTTGGGTCTTTTGTCCCCAACGTGGCGAGAGTATGCGAATGTGTTCCTCTCGCCCACGGAGTCAATGGCCGAGAACGCGAACATCGGCATCGGCGAATGGCACATGGACGGGACGGTGGCGTTCGATAATGTAGAGCTTTGCGTTGCTCAGCCGATCTACAAGCAAGAAGGCGGGATTGCCTTGGGCGACGGGGAACGAATCGACGGAAACACGTACAAATTCAATGCGCCGTATGCCGATCGTTGCACGAATCACAGCCGCCCACTCGCCAGCCATAAATGCTATTTCAACACGAATCGCTGGAACTTCGGGTTGGCGGCGCACGTCATGTACGCGCATGAGATCGCAGGCCGTAAGCTGACTCAGTTCCGTGTGTCTCCCTCAGTGTCCCAATACGCGTCAGGCGAATTGGTCGTGTCCGCGAGTGTTCGCGAAGGCGAATGGCAGGAGATTGGGGCCTTCGGCGAAGACGGCATGAAGTCGTTCGATATTCCAGCGGAGATGCTTCCAGCCGATCGCGTGTGGATAAAGCTGACGTCGCGCGCAAAGAAGGACATTCTGCAGTCGCCCGCATTCGTCGTGAGCGGTTATGCCGTCGAGGCGACCCTGGATGGCCAGCCAGTTCAGCTTGAAGGAAGCACGCGGTATGTGAGCGCGGACAAGACCGATCCGCGCGTAGACGTCAACCTGGTGTCGCTGGGCGCGTGCAGGCCGGGACCGGGCAATGAACTCGTTGCCAGCGCCGCCAACCGGACCGACAGCCCGATTCAGGCAGTCGCCAAGATTGAGATTAAGCCGGAAGTCTCCGGGCAAGCCCTAACGCTGATACGCGATGTGACGCTTGCCCCCGGAGCCAATGAAATCAGGCTGCCCTATACGTTGAAGGAAAGTGGAAAGTACTCGATCAGTTTTGGTTTGGGCGAGTCCGTCTCGTATCGGATGACGACGGAGTTCTATGTCTCGCCTCTGTTCGAATCATCCTATGGTGCGCATCTTCCTACATCGTCGGTGGAGGTGGGGCTTTGGGCGGCATCTTCCGGATGGAAGGTTAGTCAGGACCGGCCCGTTCCGAATGCAGCCACGGACGCCCTGGTCGTTCGCGCCGCCCGCAACGAAGTGGAAGCGGTCCAGCTTGTCATTTCCCCGACGGTGAATGTGCGCAACCTGCGTATCCTGACAGCCTCGTTGAATGGACCGAATGGGGCGTTCATCCCGAAGGAAAGCATTGAGCTTCTCCGCGTGCGATATCTGCCCGTCGCGCGGCCCACGGACAAGGTTGGCGCGGCCGCGCCATGGCCGGACCCTTTGCCTCCGCTTACCGGACCCATTGAGGTTCCTCTGGGAACCAACCAGCCCATTTGGATTCGCGTGTCCGTGCCGGGGGGGATTCCCGCGGGCGAGTACCGCGGCAATCTGCATATCACCGCCGACGGTTTCGACAATACGGCCCCAATCCGGGTTGAGGTCTTCGATTTCGATCTCCCGAAGCGAATGACCTGTGTGGCGACCTTCGGATTCAACGCGGGCGATGTCTTTCGGTATCAGAAAGTGACCGACCCCGCGCAACAGCATTCCGTGCTGGATTTGTATCTGCGCGATTTCGGCGCGCATCACATTGCTCCCTATATCCCCGCCGCGCTCGATCCCTTCGGGGTGACGTGGCCGGGCGTCGATGCCTACAAGAATGGCCAATCCAAAGACATCGAAGCGTCGTTCCGTCCAACGATCGATTGGACCGCTTGGGACGTTGCCATGAAGAAAGCCATCGACGAATACGGCTTCAATTCCTTCACGATTCCCATCGTCGGCATGGGGGGCGGCACCTTCCATTCGCGAACCGATCCCTCACTTCTGGACTACGCTGAGGGCACGCCGGAATACAAAACGGCATTTACGTCGTACTGCAAGCAGGTGGAGGAGCACCTCAAAGCAAATGGCTGGCTCGACGAGGCCTATGTGTATTGGTTCGATGAACCCGATCCAAAGGACTACGAGTTCGTCATGAACGGCTTCCGAAAGATCCAGGAAGCCGCTCCCGGCATCAACCGGATGCTCACCGAGCAGGTTGAAGAGGGACTCACGGGCGGTCCGAATATCTGGTGTCCCATTTCCGATGCATTCAACTTCGAGGACGCGGAGAAGCGCCGCGCGTTCGGCGAGAAGTTCTGGTGGTATGTCTGCACGGGACCCAAAGAGCCCTATTGCACGCTGTTCATCGATCATCCCGCGATGGATTTGCGCGTATGGCTCTGGCAGACCTGGCAGCGGAAGATTGACGGCATTTTGGTTTGGCAGTCCAATTACTGGACAAGCGAAACGGCCTATCCCGACCCGGCGCACCCCCAAAATCCCTACGAAGATCCGATGGGGTGGACCACCGGTTACGGCACCCCCGCGGGTGCGCGCATTCCCTGGGGCAATGGCGACGGAAGGTTCATCTATCCGCCGGAAGCGGCCGCAAGCGGCCAACAGGCCGAGACGATACTCGAAGGCCCTGTCTCCAGTATTCGCTGGGAAATGCTGCGCGATGGGATTGAGGACTACGAGTATTTCGTAATCTTGAAACGCTTGGTGAGCGAGGCCAAGGCCAAAGGCATCGACCCCGCCGCGCTGGTGGCGTTCGAGCAGTTGCTGGAAGTGCCTGCCGAGATTACGGCGACGACGACGCAATTCACGACAGATCCAGCGCCACTGGAAGCGCGCCGCGCGCTTGTGGCTGGGGCGATTGAAGTGCTTTCACGCAAGTAGGGGCTGAGACGAATTGGCTGTAAGCGGTTCCTGGACCCTTGGGTCCGGGGATTCCGCGCGTTAGTTCGCGCCGGCGCCTTCCACGTGATCGCTCGAGATCAAGCGTTTGCTCTTTGCATAGTCCAGCAACTGTTCGCGTAAGAGCTTGCGGCCCCGGTACAGACGGGACATAACCGTCCCCAGCGGACAGTCCATCTTCTCCGCTATTTCTTTGTAAGACATGTCTTCCAAGTCGGCCATGATAACCGCCTGGCGGAAATCGTCTGGAAGGGATTCGACGGCATTCCTAACTTCGTCGTCAAGGAGTTCCATCATTTCCGAGGAGGACTTATTGATAGGATCGTAGCGGATTTCCGGATCGGGTGACGTGTCCGCGGCCGGTTCCGCTCCGGTGAGTTCCACAAACGTGGGACGCCGCGCCTTCCTGCGGTATTCGTTAATAAACGTATTCCGCAGGATGGTCAGCAACCATGCCTTGATGTACGTCCCCTTCTCGAACTTGCCGTGAAATCGCAAAGCCTTGAGGATCGTATTCTGGGTCAAGTCCAATGCGTCCGCGGTGTTGCGGGTATGCCGCAAAGCCACTGCGTAAAGCATGTCCATGTGCTCCAGGACGAGCTTCTCGAATTCCGGAGAGCGAGGGAGAGCTTCTTGTGCGGTATCAGCCAAACTAGCGCTTTCACCTACCCGGGCGCCGCAAATGTGGGCGTTGCGGCCTACCGAGCATGAAGACCACCGGGAATATTCCCACCACGAGAATCCTACCAGCAAACGGACCGGTTTTCAACCTCGGTTAATTTGGCGGAGGGCCGCTTGTGTCCAGGGTCTGGTTTCCCGTAAGCTCCGGTCATACATGGCGCGGCATACCGGCGTAGCCGGTTTTTTCAGGGATCACAATGATAAAACTGTACTCGTGGAACGTGAATGGAATCAGGGCGATAGGACGCAAAGGCTTCTTGGAATGGGTGCAAAATGAGCGTCCGGACATCTTGTGCGTGCAGGAGACCAAGGCCTGTTTAGGCGACGTCGAGCCCGCGTTGCGTGAGCCGAAAGGCTACGGCAGCGTTTGGCATTCGGCCGTGAAGAAGGGCTACAGCGGAACGGCGACATTCTATCGGACCACCCTTGAACCCTTGTCCGTCAAGCCGATGGGCATCGACGAATTCGACCGGGAGGGCCGCGTCCAAGTGGTGGAGTTCAAGGACTTTACGTTGATCAATGCATACTATCCAAACTCACAGTCCGAGCGGGCCAGGATTGACTATAAGCTCGGGTTTTGCGAAGCCATGTTGAAGCTGTGCAACAAGTTGCGCAAGGCGGGCAAGCATGTCGTGGTCTGTGGCGACTACAACATCGCCCACAAAGAGATCGACCTGGCGCGCCCAAAAGACAATCGCGACAGCCCCGGGTTCTATCCGGAGGAGTGCGCGAGCATGGACGCCTTCGTGAAAGCCGGGTACGTCGATACGTTCCGCCACTTCAGCCCGGACCCGCACCAGTACACGTGGTGGTCGTACCGGTCCGCGGCGCGCGAGAAGAACGTTGGCTGGAGGATCGACTACCACTGCGTCAACGAGGAATTCATGCCGCAGGTGAAGGCGTCGCGCATCCACGCGGACGTGATGGGGTCGGATCATTGTCCGGTCTCGCTGGAGGTTGCATGAGCGAGTTGAAGCGATCACAGGTTACGACGAAGCGCGGGGACCAGGGGCAGACTACCACGCTTGGCGGCGACGACGTCGCGAAGTCGCATGTCGTTATCGAATGCACGGGCGCGGTCGACGAATTGCGCGCACAGACGGCGCTTGTACGTCAGGTGATTCGCCAAGCTCAGCCCGAAGATTTGGAATCCATCGACGCCTTTCTGTTGTGGCTGCTCCATACGTATTTCGTCATCGGCACGGCGTGCAGCGACCCGCTGAACAAGCACCCGGAGTACCGCGTGGTCGAACTTTCGCGGAAGC
>JBHEKO010000080.1:0-4670 GCA_041859475.1 Candidatus Hydrogenedentales bacterium | reverse complement strand
GGATATTCGACCGGCACCCCGTCGCGCAGCATGCGGTGAAAGGCGCGGTTCGTCTGCGTGAGCGAAGGCGTGCCCACCCGCAGCGCCTTGCGCAAGGCCTCCTCCCTCGCCTCGTTGGGAATGGCCGGGTTCAGCCGCAGGATGGCCTCGCGCAGGCGCCCCACCAGCACCACTTCGCCAAACGAATCCCGCTCCGCCGCCGGTTCACCGGGCGCCATATGCGGCCCGTGTCCTACGCCATAGCCCAGTTCCCCGAACCATTGAAGGGCGGCGTCTTCGACGATGGATTCGTTGAGGCTCATCTGGTTCTCATTCGCACTCGCTCGCCGCGTGCCTTAACGGCAATCACTCTGCTAGGGAGTCGAAACTGCTCCCCGATTGCGCGAGGTTCACTTATCGGAATCGGAGTTCCTTGGTTGCACAAGCCGAACTCGGTCATTACGTCCGAAACACTCACGCGTTTGACCGTCAAAAGTCTTTCAAGGTCATTCTGGCTCCAGACCTCATCTGGCCTCGTGCGCTGCATTCGAAACGCATTGGTGTCCTCATGCCACACGCATGACGATCCGCTCTCATCAAGGAAGGAAGGCTGGGTGCCAAACGGATGTTCGGAATAGAACATCTCGAACACTGCCAAGCTCTTGTGCCATCGCTTCTGTCGTTCCAATTGGTCAGAGAAGTGCGAGAGGCCCGTAGCCGTTTGCGCGTAATCCCAAGCGTAGCCAGGGCTCGCAAATCGTGGCCACTTCGCCTCAAAGACTGCAACTTTGCTTTCATTCCCTCGCGAAAGGATGATCGCCGCGTCTGCTCCCACTTCCCGCTCTTCACCATGCTGCAGTAGGAACGATGTCGCAGACAAACCCGACCGGCTATAGCTATTGATGTTTCGTCTGAGTGCGCTCGTGAAGTTCGAGGTGTAGTCGTTTTCGTCCTTGATAACGCCTATCGCTAAATCGCTGCGAACCTCCCGGTCTGAAAGCGAGGCCAGATGGGCTAGTTCTTTAAGTTGGACAGGGTCAAGGAAGCTCATTATGTTGCTGGCGTTTTGGCGTTATCAACAAAGGCATCGCCCATCATCATCTTGTAGTGCGCGCTGTGGCCCGATTTGTCGAAAATCGCCCTGAATACTTTCAGGTAGGAGTCCACCATGGAGTCATCAATCGAAACGTAGAGGTCGTCGTGCGCGTAATGCGACCCGTCATGCACCCACGAGCAAAGCGATTTACAGATGAGCTTCTCCTTCCCGTCGAACATCGCACAGAGATCGTCGAACTCGATGCCGCCAAGAATCTTGAAGTAGTTCTCGAGGATGCGCCGCAGCGTGTTTTGGATAGCAAGATTCGAGCGCTCGGGTTTGCGAACCTCGGCCCAGAGCAGCTCGTAGGACGTTTTGATCGGATTTGTCGGGTGTTTGTCGACTTTCGAGGTCAACCCGGGTTTGCGAACGATCCAAAAACTTTCTTCGTTCATCGCGACATCCTTCCGCTTTGGGTTGTAGGTGACCTCCTTGTGGAAGTAGACGTTGTGCGTGAGAACGAAGATTTGTTTGATGTGCCCCGTTCCAGCGCGCACCTCATCGAACAGTCCTTTTATGAGACTGCCGACGATGAAGAGGATGTCGCTGTCGAGACTGGAAACAGGGTCGTCGAAGACCACTATTCGGTCGGTTGTCATCCCGCTGTCTGAGTCGCTGCCTTTGAGCAGGTGGTAGAAATAGAGGAAAGTGACGAACGTCTTCTCACCCTCACTCAAAGTCGCCTTGGCGTCCGAACCATCTGAACGAACCAGCTTGTAGGAACTCCCACTTGCCGCTTTCGCGAGCTTGAAGCCTTGGAAGCCAAACGACGAAAGGAGACTGTTGATCCCTTCGATCGTCGGCTGGATGCTGGTGGTTTGTTTTTCCAACTCGCGAATCTCTGCTGCCTTCTTGGCCTTGTCCGTTGTCGCACTCGAAATTTGCGTTGTCATCGCCGAGATGGCCTTTTCCAAGCCGTCTTTCGCAGTCTTGAACGCGGCAAGGTCAGCCTTTAACTCTTCGAGAACGAACTTCCACACCTGCGCGGTCAAGGTCGTGCGCTCAGTCGCAAGATTTGCGACCATCTTGTTGTGTGCAGCCACTTGGGTGTTGGCCGTGTCGATTAGGGCCTTGATCGCCGCGAAAACGTTGCTCAGCGATTCCAGCTCGACCACCTGGCTTGCTTCCTTCTTCTTTCCGGTGAGGCGCTGGTTGTTCAGCGCGATTCTCGCGTCGAGCAGTTCCTTCTCTGCTTTGAGCTTCTCGACATCGAGGAACTTGGATGGTGACGCGATGAATAAAGCAAGCTGCTGCTGAATCCGGGCCGCCTCGGTGTCGTAGTTCGTGGCTAGGTCGTCAATCGCCTTGCTGTCCGTCACAAACGTCTCGTCGAAGTATTCGCTCAGACTTTGGGCGAACGCCTCGCTTGTGCTCTGCTGGCAAAACGGACAGGTGCCTTCGTTCACGTCGTAGAACGCCCTTCCTTCCCGAATCCAGTCGCTGTTCCCGAGCTTCTTGATCATCGCAGCGATATCCACGTCTTCCTTGCCGATAACCCGCTTCTTCAGAATTGGGTTCGTTTCATGCGCGAGGAGTTTGTTGGTATCGACCGCCGAAATCAAGGCCTCTGTCGTGGGTGTGGGTCCGAAGACGCTTTCCGCTTTTTTCTCCAACTCGGCCAATGTGAGGAGAGTCGCGCTATTGGACGCTTGTTCCTGAAGCACCTTGCTCTTGAATCTTTCCGAGCTGTTCCGAAACCCCTCGAAGCCGCCCTGCAGTTTCGCATCGTGCTTCTGCTTTTGAGCCCAACACTTGTCTTTTAGTCCGGCCTCAAGCGTCGCCAACTCTCCCTTTTTTCCCCCTTTTCCATCCGCGCCCTGCAGGCTCTGAGTAAGGTTTTCAATCTTGGTTGTCAGCGCGTCGAGTTCGCCTTTCGCTGTTGCAATCTTCGTGAGGGTGTCGACTTGCTTCTCGCCCAACGTGAACACCCCTTTCAGCTCTGACGATTGGTTGAAGTTTCGCTCTACGAAATCTCGGTTGTAAACAAGCGGCTGTAGTTTCGTTCCCGCCTTCCAAGCCACATTGCACGTTGGGAACTTGGTTTCATCTGCAATCACCCGGCTTATGGTGGTTTTTCCCGTGCCGTTTGAGCCAAACAGAAAGTTGAATTGCGATAGCCCGTTTAGCGCTTCTGGCGAGGCGGCGAACGTCGCCACATTCGAGATGGTGATGGATTCGATCATGGCAAGGCGGCTTCTCGTTCGTTAACGCTCAGCTCCCCGCTCAGCAGCTTCGGCAGCAGTGAGTCGCGCAGGGCGGCGAGCGTGCGGGATTCTGAAAGGTTGTGCTCCATTCTTCGGCGGAGTGGGCGCGTCAGTTTCTCGAAGGACTCTGCAATCTCCCAGGAAGGGCGGACAAACCGCAGCTTCGGAATGCTCTTGACGTTCAACGCGTCCAGAATCGTCCCGGTGTCGGTCTTTAGCCGAATCTCTTCGCGCATCGCATCAGACACCAAACACTCGATGAGAAAAGTCGGAAATGGAAAGTCTCGCTTGCAACGGATTCCCGTGATATTTCTTCCAAGCGCGGCTTTCACGCCTTCGGGGATTTGTCCAACTGCGCCGACGCGGCCGACATTGGTAATCACGCAATCACCGGCAACCGCCTCCATGCGGGAAATCCATTTCTGGTAATCGGCCCTGCTGACAAAGAAGGAGTCGGTGATGTCGATAAGACCGTCATCGCGGATATTGTTTAGCTGTAGGTAGAGTTCGCCTGACTCACAGCGTTCAGGCTTCTTGGCGTGGAGGCAGTCGATGACATCCGCAATCTGCCCCAATTCTGCAGCTTCCCAGCCGGTCGGAATATGACCGATCGACGATTCTTGGAATGTAGCGGGGAAGAGGGCGGCGGTGGCTTGGTCGAGGGCGGCGGGCGGGCGACCGTCCAGTTTTGCGCGGACGGGGTCGAAATCCACGAACCAACTCTGGAACAGCGCCCGCGCCATCGCCTCCAGCGTTGCGTTCATCCGCCGGTTCAACTCGATCTTGTCGTCCAGCGCCCCCAGCACCGCCGCGATGGCTTTTTGCTCGGCGAGGGGTGGCACTTTTGTCCGCACCACTTTGAGTCCACCCTGCGTCATGAGCGGCTGAGCGCTGCCAATAGCTGTTCGCTGGAGTTCGAGTGAGCCAAGAAGGTAGAACAAATAGCGGAGATCGTTTCCGGCTTTCGGCAACGCAACGATTGCGTTATCCGTTATCCACGCAGCTCTCGGAACAAAGTGAACGCAGCCGCAATACGCGCCGACCCGTCCAATCACGATTGATGGCTCTGGATACAAAACCTCGTCCGAACGGGCAATCTGGCCATTTGACCCGAAGACGGGATGGCGACCGGCAGGCGTATATTTTTCCGGCGAGATGGCCTTCCCATTTCGGAAGTCGGCGATTTCGCCCAGCGAAACTTCTGCGAAGGCGCTACCCGCCATATCCCAGCCCCCTCAGGTTTGCCGCGATGGCCTGCTCCAGTCTTGCGGACTCGGCGAACTGGGCGTTCAGCTCCGTAACGAGGCGAGGCATCTTTTCCTCGAAGGGGTCACCGTCGTCCTCGACTTCCTCGGCTCCGACGTAGCGGCCGGGCGTCAGTACGTAGCCGT
>JBHEKO010000035.1:0-6105 GCA_041859475.1 Candidatus Hydrogenedentales bacterium | reverse complement strand
GCTGGCATACTCGGAATTACAGGAATCCCCGAGCCGGCCAACATCATCCAGCCGAATGGGCGCGGTGTCCGAGGTACGACGGAAAGCGCCACCAAGGCGGCGGACGAGTTGAGCATTAGCCCGGAAGCGGAGAAGGCAGCGCTTGCGGCACGCCTTCTCGGCACCAGTGCCGAAGATGACGAAGTTCGAGCGGAACTCATTGAGCGCGCCCGAAAGAGCATCGAAGAAGGCACGTATCGAGTCCAACAGGTTGTGCTGATAGTCGCGGCGCGCGTAAGCAAGTTCCTGGACGAGAAGGCTCCGGAAACTACCTAGGCGCCCCATCAAAGACTGCAAGTGCGAAGTGTACGGCTGCGCTTCTTCCGCGTGTCGCTCAACAACTCCCCTTTCACCAACACGCGCGTCACTCTGATACGCCAGTCACGCGTGCTCGTCTTACTTGCACGCGCCGCCGCAAGCAGGTACGATCCCCCCCTATGCTTCAAGTAGCATTTCTGTCATTTGCATTGGCAGAAATTGCCGTTATAGGAGTGATTGTGTGTTCGACGATGAAGCGCGAATGACGTTTACGGAGCATTTGAAGGAACTGCGCACGCGTCTGATTCGCGTTGGCGTGGGCCTGATTCTCGCTTTCTGTCTTTGCTTTGCGCTTTCGAGACAACTATTTGAGATTCTTCAGGCCCCCCTGTTGACCCCATCGATTCAATGGATAACCTTGAGTCCGATGGAGACCTTCGTGGTTTACCTCAAGGTATCGGGATACTTTACGGTCCTTCTTTGCCTCCCTCACATCATATTCGAGCTTTGCGGGTTTATTTTTCCCGGCCTGAAACCCCGGGAAAAACGGGCAGCGCTTATTCTGTTGAGCGGAGGCAGCATTTTGGCTGTAGTGGGTGTTGCTGCTGCGTACGCCGTTGTGACTCCACAACTGATCAACGTTATGATGCAGTGGCAGCCGGTGGACGTGGCGCAGCAGTTGCGCATGAGCGAAACGATATCGTTCATCTTGATGTTGATTCTTGCATTTGCCGTTGCATTTCAATTCCCGATGGTCGTGCTGATCTTGGTTTACCTGGGTGTCGTCACGCCGCAGGTTCTGAAGGATCAGAGGCGTATCGCCATCGTACTCCTCGCCGTCGTGGCGGCAGTCTTGACGCCGACGGTCGATCCCATCAGTATGCTGGTGATGTGGGTGCCGCTGGTCCTGATGTACGAAGCGTGTATTTGGATTGCGGTACTGCTCGTGCGCAAGCGCGCAAAGACAGACAGGTAGGTCGTCATGTTCAATAGTTTCGGCATGTGGGAGATGCTCATCATCGCGGGCGTCGCGCTGATCATCCTCGGCCCCGACAAATTTCCCGGCCACGCGAAGATCGCCATCCGGTTCATGCGCGATATTCGCACGTATTGGGATGATGCCAAGCGCGATATCACGGAAGAGTTGAAGCCTTTCAAGAAGGAACTCAAAGAACTCGAGAAGATTAAGCCGGAGGAGTTCATCGATTCCCTGACCGGCGAGACGGAATCCGAGAAGGACAATCTGTCCAAGTATAGCGGGAGCTATCCCTACGGGGACACGAGCGTACCGGCCTCGGCGGCCACCAGCGTGGAATCACCCGAAGAAGGCTCGCCCGAAGCGACACCGCGCTCCGAGAATACGAATTGGGAGCGCCCGGAAGGTTCCGAACCCTACGACCCGTCGACCGCCGCGGAACCGGACTACGCGCCCGAGCCGGAGAAGAAGCAGTTCATCCCCGAAGACTAGCCCTGCCTTTCAAGCGCCGCACAACCTTGCCGTCTTGTTCACGCCCTGATGTGCGCCGCGTCCCTGTCTGTCTGTAACGATCATGCCGTCTGCGACCACATTCTTGTTGGATGCGCGAGGGCGCGTCCACTTGGAAGCGATCCATGGCAAGGGAGAGGGGGCGCGCCCCCATCGCCAGTGTGCCTTTCAGGGGATTGTCACTATGACGAGAGCGAAGGATGAAGTCCGAAGCACGGTGCGTCTACTCTTGCAAGCGATCGCGCTTGCGGCGACTCAGGCGCTCCTTTTCGGTTTCTGCGAACTCGTCGTCGCCTCGCGCAGTCCACTCTGGATGGGAGGATCGCGCGAGCAGTGGATTGTTTGGTTTGGTGCATGCGCCGCGTACGCGGTGGTGATTCTCCTTCTCGCTTTCTGTTTCTTTCGACTTTTGTCGATTATTCTCAAGAATGCCCTCGACGCGGAGACGCGGCTCGCGGCAGGTATTCTCCTGAGCTCACTATTCGTGCTGCTGTTCCTCGCGATATCTTCTTCCAAGATGGTGGGAGGCTGGTCAGTTCCTGTAGCAGCTTCGTTTATCGCGTGTGCAACGCTCGGGATTGTATTGTCGCGGCGGGGATGGGCGAGCCCGATTGGCGCAAGCCTCATGACAATGATCGCCGTTGCCGGAGGCGCGTCGCTCCTTCAGGGCGGCACGGATCTCATCGCGCCTAGCCGGCCCAGCCTCTTGCAGGTAACCGCGGTCGCACACGTGTGCATCGTGCTTGGGGTTAGCGTGGCGGCCTTGGCTATGTTCAGGCAGCATGCTTCAAGAGGCAAGGCGCTTCGTCTTACACTTCCGTTGTGCGGCGTCGCGGCATTCCTCCCGCTAGGCTTAGGTCTTCTGCCTGGAAAGCCAGAAAGCGGCGACGGGCACGCCAATGTCCTGCTGATTACCGCCGACACGCTGCGAGCGGATTACTGCGGCGTCTATGGCGGTCCAGCGCCCACACCTGCACTGGAGCGGCTTGCGGCGAACGGCGTGAACTTCACGCAATGCAAAACGCTGGCTCCCTGGACCGTGCCCTCGATCTGCGGCATGTTCAGTTCAAAGTACCCGCCGAGTATTTCCGTGGAAGCCGGCGCATCGGAAAGAGAACTGGAGACTGCTTCGTACTTCAAACTCGCGGGATACTGGCAAGACCCCGATTCCGCCACGAGCGTGAATCGGTTTTCGCAAGACGGATACGTGACCGCGGCAGTTTGCGGCAATGGGATCTTGGCCGATCAGCGGTGGCTGTTGGAGGACTTTCACGAGCGGCTGATGTTCAGCACCACTTGGTGCTTCTATGACGAGTACGCGGGGCAAGTCCCAATTGTTGCGGATAGCATATCGCTGTTAGCACCGGAATTGCTTCCGCTTCACACGGGAGACACGACGGCCATCGCGGTCCGCTTTGCCAAGCGTTTCCTGGCACGGAAAAGGGGTGAGCCTTTCTTCTTGTGGGTCCACTTCTTCGACCCGCATGCGCCGTACACGCCTCCAGTCCGCTTCTACGGTCCGGGTGCGCCGGATTCCGAAAAGCCGTTGCCTCAGAACGTGTTCGACGGCAGTGATGACCTTACGCGCGAGGAGGCGCGCGCACTCTACCTGGGCGAGATTCGCTACGTGGACGAAGGGGTCGGAGAGATTCTCGATGCGTTGGACGCGCACGGGTTGACCGATAGCACCTACGTGTGTTTCTCCGCGGACCACGGCGAAGAATTCTGGGATCACGAAGGGCAAGGCCACGGACACTCGCTCTTCGACGAGCTGCTACATGTCCCTTTGATCATGTCGGGTCCGGGGATCGTGCCCGCGACGATCGACAAGCCCGTGTCGTCGATTCATACCGTTGCAACACTCCTGGATCTCGCGGGCTTGGACCAGCCGGAGAGCGGACGCGGCACGAGTCTTAAGCCGGTCCTGCTTGGAGAAGAATTCGACGTCTTGGATCAACCGTGCTTCGCTCAAGCGACGCGAGGAACTCCGTTACAGATGGTGCAGCTTGGAGACCACAAGCTGATCCGCAATTTGGATTCGGGAGCACTTTCGTTGTTCGATGTCGCGCACGATCCGCAAGAACTCCACAATCTCGCCGACGCCCACCCCGATACCGTGACCGCGCTCGAAGAGCGGCTACGTGCGTGGCAAGACAGCTTCCCGTGGGACTTCGGGATCGTCACGGGGCGAGCTGCAAACGCCATCGCGCTGCACAAACCCTCGGAAGCCGAGCGAGACGCCCTGGCGGCGTTGGGCTACCTCTGATCGCTTCCTTCCCGGCCTGCCATATGATCCGGCAGCAGTCTGTCGTGTATGGCATCTCTCACTGGTGACACGTATGGGAATGGAAGGGGTTTCTGCATGCAATTGAAGCTGCCCGAGGTATGTCGTGCCGGATCGCTTGTGGCGTGTGCAGTCTTCGCAAGTTTCACGAGCGCATCCTTTGCCGACACATCCGCCCCCGTTCCCGTGGTGGCAGAGGGTCTCGAAAATGTCTTCCGCATCGGCGATGCCCTTTATTCGGGCAGCAGCCCGGAGGGCAAGGCCGGATTCGATTCGTTGAAGAACCTTGGGATCAAGACCATCCTTTCCGTGGACGGGTCCAAGCCCGACGTAGAAGGGGCGCACACGGCAGGGATGCGCTATGTGCATATCCCTGTTGGATACGACGCCATTCCGCGCGAGCAGGCGCTTGAAATTGCGATGGCTCTGCACACGCTTCCGGGTCCGTTCTACATCCATTGCCATCACGGTAAGCACCGGGGGCCCGCTGCGGCGGCTGTCGCTCTGATGTGTTCGGACGAAGCATGCTCTGCATCGAAAGCACTTGAGGTGATGAAGTCCGCCGGCACCGATGCGCGCTACACAGGGCTCTTCCGCAGCGTGGAGGAGTTCAAGCGCCCCACCGCCGAAGAGCTTGCCAAGGCGCCGGAATCGTTGCCCGAGGTCGCCAAGACGGACGATCTGGTCCAAGCCATGGTGACCATCGATCACCATTGGGACAACGTGAAAGCGGTCAAGGCCGCGGGGTGGAAGACGCCACCGGATCACCCCGACGTGGAACCCGCACACGAGGCGTTGCAGCTTTTGGAGGCGTATCGCGAGGTCGCCAGGATGCCGGATGTCGCGCAGCGCCCCGAAGATTTCCGGCAATATCTGCAGAAGGCAGAGAGCGCCGCGGACGCGCTGGAGAAGGCGCTGCGCGAGACTTCCGACGAGACAGCCAAGGCAAAAGCATTTCGCGTTGCCGGAGAGAGCTGCAGCCAGTGTCACGCGAAATACCGGGACGGTTCGTGATGTGACACGTGACTGAACACGTGACAAACGCTCTTGTGAGTAACGACATCTAAGCGAAAAGGGCCTGTACACAAGGGAGTGTGATGTGCTAAGCGTAAAACCAGGTCGCGGACCCTCCGCCATGAGCACGGTCGGCGGGATAATCGGCGTCGTGTTTGGCATCTTCTGGACGGTGATGGCATTTGAGATTACGAAGAGCGCGCCATTCCCATTGGTGCATGTTCTTTTCCCGCTCTTCGGGATCTTGTTCATCGTCATCGGGATTGTGAATGTCGGGTATAGCCTCACGAACACGGTCAGCCGCGACCGGATGTCGGTGGTCGACATTACGACGGGGCAAGAGGAAGGCGACCCGCTTTCGCGCCTCATCGTGGGGGAAGACTCGCGCGTACGCGAGCAAACCCACGACGAAAGCGAGAGTATCGAAAACCGCCTGGCAAATCTAGAAGCGTTGCTTCAAGAACACGCGATTACCAACACCGAGTACGCCGAACAGCGAAAGCGCATCATGGAAGAGATTTAACCCACGCGAATTGCTCGAGCCGCTCTTCGGTGTCATCCGCCAAGCGACTTCTTCACCTTCTCCAGGAATCGCTGGTAGAGCGGATACGTCTTGTCTGAACTCATTTCGTTGAAGCGCTCGATGAGTTCGCGTTGTTCGCGGGTGAGCTTCGTCGGCATCTCAACTTGGGCGACGATGATCTGATCGCCTTTGTGGTAGCCGCGCAGGTCGGGGATGCCCATGCCGCGCAGACGAAACTGTGCGCCCGGCTGCGTGCCCGCAGGGATCTTGAGGTCCGCTTCTCCGTACAGCGTCGGGACGCGAATTTTGTCTCCGAGTATCGCCTGAACGAAGCTGATGGGCACTTCGCAGATAACGTCGTTATTCTCGCGTATGAAGACATCGTCCGCTTCGACTTCGACGTAGATGAAGAGATCGCCGCGAGGGCCGCCGCCCTCGCCGGGCTCGCCTTCGCCGGCCAGCCGCAATCGCGAGCCGGTGTCGACGCCCGCGGGCAGATCG
>JBHEKO010000776.1:0-7583 GCA_041859475.1 Candidatus Hydrogenedentales bacterium | reverse complement strand
GCTCGAAGCCCCGCGCAACGGCATCTTCGTAGAGCGGTGTACCAGGATAAGGGGTATACACATGCATTTGAGCCGTGTGAACGCCACGCTTTTCCTTTAGCACTTTATCAATGAGTTCCAGGGTCAGTCGAAACTCTTCCTTCCATTTGTTCGGATCCCCGTATGGCAATCCCACGAGTGTCGAAAAACAAATGGAGATGTTGTTCTTACCGTAGACATGGGCGATCCGCTCAATGTCTTCGACGGTTTGATGCTTGCGAATCAACTCAAGTGTCTCTTCGCTACCGGATTCAGCGCCCACCAGAAACTGCTCGACCGTGTCGCGAAACAAAGCAAAGTCATCGTCCTTCGCCTTCAGAAGCGTGGGGATTCGTGCATTAACCCACAGGGCGCGCATGCCTAAATCGCGCATGCCCTCAAGTATCCTAATAGCCCGTTGCCAATGTACAAAAAAATTAGAATCAAGGATGCGAACGCCTGTGACGCCGTAGTTGTCGCGCAGTCCCTTCATTTCTTCAAGGGTGCGTTCGGCGCTTAGCCGATCCCACTTACCTCCGTACACCGCACGGTCAGCGCAGAACCCGCAATGCAAAGGACAGCCTACGCTCGTAACAAAGGCGGCAGAACGCATTCCAGCGCGCTGATCGAAGAACTCGTCCTCGAGCATGTCAAATGGCAATGGAGGAAAGTCATTGATGTTACTGAGTGCACGACTCGGGTTGCGGACGATCAAGCCGCTTCGCTTCCAAGCCAGTCCCGCAATGTGCGAAAAATCCGTCTTACCGAGAGAGACTTCCTCGGCGAGCTCTGCTGAAGTGTATTCACCTTGACCGATTACTACAAAATCAATATCAGGCTCGCTCAAAGTCTGGTCGGGCATAATCGAAGGATGCCAACCTCCCCATACAATTTTGGTGGCAGGTGCGCGCTCGCGAACAAATCTTGAAACCGCCAGGGCTTCAAGTATTCCGTACCCCGTCATGACCGTTGCGCCGAATAAGATGCAGTCTTCAAGATGTGCTTCTATTTCCCTGCAGACCTGCTCCGTAGTCTTTTTCCGAAGCCCAACCTCGGTGTTGATGATCTTGACGTCGAATTTGTCGCGCAACATGCGTGCGATAGACAGCAACTGGACAGGCACTTCGCCCTGCCGGTATGTGCTGCTCGCCACAGGACGGAACAAGACGATCCGTTTCCGTTTCACATTCACTGCAATATGCTCCAGTTCAAGTTTCGCTTGAGAGAACTAGTGTTCCGAGACTCAATTGTGTCCATACTCTTGAATTCGAAGTCAACCGCATCAAAACAGTAGTTGACACCACGTCTATTGCGTAGACTGTAACTATCTCCCCCCTTCGTATTCGCAAAACACGGCATAGGGGAATCTTCTCACCAGCGTCCGACGATACGCATTGTGTACGACGGAGTGCATTTCTGGAATTCGCCGGATAGCTGGGGTGGCCTCGACGCAATTCAAATATTCCCGTCCAAGACCAAGACGCTGGGCCTCATACCATCTGTGGCTCTCAACAACGTCTTGCTCAGCCTCCGGCGCAAACACCAGTCTAGCGGTCATTCCAGTGTCCAAGCTTTTGCTTGATGTCTTCCCAAGAGACTCCCGACGCCGGAGTGTCCGTCAGGTTGGACTTGCGCCGGTCGAGTTCCTGCTTCAGCCACTCGTGGATGCGCACTTCCTCGGGACTTGAAGCAAGGTCATCCCATAGGTCCTCAACAAGCTGCAGCTTCTCCGCTGCGCTCAGGTCAAAGGCTGAACTGGTGGCGGGATCCACCATCGCCCCTCCTCCTTTCGCCTGTGAAGTGCAATAATTGTACCCGTATTCCGTATTAATATGCACAAAGTGTTCTGCAGTACTATGCCGAATCTTGCGGACTCCCCCGCACAAATTGACACCCTCCCATCCGGCGGACGCCGGATGGGAGGGTGTGTCATTGCTTTTGCTCGTACGGAGAATGGACCGAGTCATTCACCGCGTGAGTATGAGAGTTCCAGTTACTAATCCAGTGGCGTTCCGCAACTGGCAATTGCCGTCTGCATTTCGGGCGTCAACTGCTTCACCAATTCCGCGTTGTAGATGTGGGAGCTGGTATCCGCCAGAATCTCAGGTGTTGCGCCGAAAATCCGATTTGCGCCGATGGCATATCCTCGCGACTTTGCCGCGGGCGATCCTTCGGCAACGGCAGGATCGACATTCGTCACAAAGATTGAAATGGTATTGTCGCTGTTGCGGCGGATATCGAAGGTGCGCAATTGCTGCGGGAACTCGCGCAACGATGAGGTCTCGACCTCCCAGAAGCTGTTTTCCGGACCTTGCCCCGGCGCGCCTGTGTCGTACTCTTGAGGAGTCACAGTATTCAGGTGACGATGCCCCGCGATCCACATGATCAGATTCGGATAGGTGTGGAGTGTGGCGAGCAACGCATCTTCGGCAGCATGGTCGAAGAAGCAGTAGCTGGGCGTAGTGTCGATCAGGTTGGTGTGCGGTTTGATCGGCATGTGCGCGGCGACAATCATGAGCTTGTCCTCGTCCTGACCGGCTTGGAGCTCATCCACCAGCCAATCGAGCCGCTCCTGATCGAGAGCGCCGCCACCCACAAACCCAGCGCTTGTATGCACCCCATCTCTTCTACTGGTGGTATCGAGCACGATGATCTTCAAGGGCAAGTCCGACTTTGGCTCGAAGCTGTAGCATGCAAAATCATTATCGAGGCTACTCTGGGTGAAGCCGTGACCTTTGGGCTTCGAGCAGGTATCGAAAAACTCGCTCATCCAACCGAGGCTGTCGGACGCTTCCGTCGAGAGAGCGTGGCGGTCGTCATCCGAAACGACCGTAGGCGGATACTCGAAGTCTTCGGTAAGTCCCTGTTTGATGACATCGCCGTACGGAGTCGTGCCATCGACTACGCCCATATAGGCTTCGGTTTCATTCACGAAATTCGGGTCTGAGAGGTCGAACCGTATGTTGATGATGTTTTTCCCGGTGTGGGCCATTCTGGTCTTTGCGTTCTCGAAGGCAATCCCCGACCAATACTTGTCGTGGTTGCCGATCACCTGATACCAGGGGATTTCTCTATTGAGGCCAGCGGCCAAGTACGGCCTCTGATAGTCGATAGTCCACTGCCCGTCGTGAGCGCCGGAACTGGGCGTAATGACCTTGCCGTCCAATACATCGATGAACCATCTCAGCTCGTTGTACTGATTATTATTGATGTTGTCGCCCAGCGATATCCCGAAATCAAACGGCACTTCTTTGTGCAGCGCGTTGACCGTCTGAATGGCCGCGTCCAGGACATGCGTTGTCGACATGATGATCGGCGAATAGGATGATATGTAAAGACCCGCGGATGTTGGGCCGAACGGGGCGGTCCAGCCGGGGCGAATGGGTTGCGCCGGGGATTCCTTATCCGTGAGGTGGATGTCGGTTATGGCAAAGAACGTCAGAAGACGCGCGGCGTTCTCCGCATCCACATAGTCTGGCGCAAGTTCGGTACGCTTGTCGTAAGGCACCGGATTCTCAGGATCCGCGCCATAGTCGGTGCCATTGCCCGCCAGCCAATCGCTGTACCCGTAGTCGTCGTACAGGGCCACTTGCCACGGGTCAATTTGCGGCGTGAAGACTGACAGTCCAACAGGAAGGATTTGTTGCTCGGCCGTGGTGTAAACGTCCTTGGCAATCGGCCAACGCACGGGTGGCGGGCCAATGATGCTAGGACTCGGACACCCCACCAGCGCCACGGAAACCAATAGGACAAGCACGGCACCACAGCCTGCAACGTTTCTGATGAAGTCACGCATAATTACCCCCTTTTTCTGGTCTAGGCTCGCCCGATAGAAGTGCGCAAGCGAACGGACATACACGTTTCAATCCGCGTTATTATACCACAAATACACCCAAGAAATCCCGCAAGTCCCGATGCAAAAACACGAATCTAGTAGCGATTAATAGAGGTAATTACTTTACACTTCATAGAATCCGCTCACAGTCCGCTTGGGATTGGTTTCATTCGGCTCGGCACGACCCCTCAACGCACGACCAGACTTCCTTGGCGAGAGGCGCGGAACTCACCTGTTCTCCGGGTGTTACAGCAATAGGCCGACTTGCATGTGGTAACCTTAAGGCCAAGGGGGAAATCTCGATGTCTGTTCGTTTTGAGCACTGCGGGCTGGTGACCCATCAATCATTGCTTTTTGTGCTGCTCATCTCCGTGATGCTTGCTACAGTCACCTCCGGTGTGGCGCTGAATCGTCCCGCGGACCCGGTCGTCCTGACCGGAGCAGAAGTCTCCTCCTTTCTCGGAACTGCGCCCGGCGATATTGTCGCCTTTCGGTTTAGCGGGACATGGGAGCAGGTTCCGGTTCAGGTGGACGAACGGGACTCCATGACCTTCGACCGCATCTACAACGGGTCAAACTACTTTGGCGGAGGGATTATCAGCGAATTCTATACGGACGCGGACACCTTCGCCGGAGCCGACTCGAATCCCAACTTGGACGCCAATGACGAACTCGCCTTCATGGCAAGGGACTCCGGCGGTAAACCGTCTGCCTATTCGGAACCGGCAGGCGTGTTGTCCGGGTCGGGTGTACAAGTAACCATTTCCGATCCATTGGACGATAGCAGGAGCTATGTCTACCTATTTCGCCGCAGCGCCGCATTGGACCCGGGGGCGGGTGAGCAGTACGTCGCCTACAGCTTCAATCTGCTTTCGGGTAACTACAAGTCCACCTACCACCTTAACGATGGCCCCAATCCCGAGGACAGCGCGATTCTGACGCCCTACTATGCAGTGCATTTCTCAGACCGCTGGATCGTCGATCAAACAAACGTGTTGGCAGGCTCCGCCACGGGTGTCGACATCCTCGACCGCCGCACGGCAAAATTCGCCCCCAACACGTGCGGGCGTAGCGAGGACACCTTTTCCGACGGAGAGGGAGCATTCTACGTCAACAAGAGCGGCCCCGTTCGAGCCTTGCGCGGATATGTCGGTGCGAACAGCGGTCCGATTACGCAGCGAGAGCATATATTCTATGAAGCGCGCGAAGAGATGCGCACGCATCTTCGGGTGCACTCCATCCCAGGCATCATGAATCTTATTGACTACAGCCCCGCTGCCACCGGCATGACCTACGCCAACAATCTCAACACGGGAGGCGTCACTATCGACGGAGTGCCGGATAGCGTGATACAAGGCTCGCTGGTGTGGGAAATGGTTGCGGGACCCCAGGGCTCGATCGTGAACGTCGGTCGCTTGATCTCGGATACCGGCCTTGTCCCGACATCGTACTATCTCGACGACACAACCCCTTCTGACGCTCAATGCACTGGGGATGCTTTTGCGTATGGAACCAGCGGTCTGTGGATCACTCAAGGTATTCCCAACACCGACCCCAAATTGGGAACTGCGAACACATGGCAGGGAAATCAGTTCTTCTATTACGACGCGCCAGGCCTTACGGCGACCGATGCGACACAGATGGCCGCATTCGTCGAAGCCCCTCTGACGACCACATCGACTGCGTGGTCAACAGTGGACTTGGACGGCGATAGCGTCCCCGACGTGGTCGACGAATTTCCCGCGCGCGCCGACGAGTGGGCAGACGCCGATGGCGACGGCATGGGAGACAATTTCGAGCAACGGATAATCGACTATGACAACGGCGACATCTATGCCGCCCTTACGGATGTCTTGCCTGCCGACGATTTCGACGGCGATAGCGTGTCCAACGCGATGGAATTCGAAATCGATGCGGACCCAACGGATGGAACGACACAATTGCCCCTGACCGTTGGAATCGCGGGCGTGCTCGCAACATTATCGCTCATGCTCGTATTCGCGCGACGCCATTTGCGACAACCTTCACTGGTTCCCGTTCGGACGCAGAAGCATTGAGCTATTGAGACTTTCCACGGCCCTGTCTACCCGATAGTCTTGCGAAGGCGCCGCAGCGAGCGGTATTGCCAACGTTGCGATTATCCAAATGACCACGGCCGCTGCCGTCCCTTGGACCAAGGTGCCAAGAGTCTGCAAACGATATCCCTGAGACAGGGTCATACCGGAGAATTGCGTAACGACCCAGAAATAGCTGTCGTTGGCGTGCGACACGAGCATGCCGCCTGCGCCGATGGCGACCACGGTCAACGCCTTCGCCGATTCGCTGTCCAACCCCAGTGCGGGCAAAAGGGGTGCCACCAGTCCCGCAGTCGTGATCATCGCTACCGTGGACGATCCCTGCGCGGTCTTGAGGCCCGCCGCAACAAGTAGCGGCAACAAGACGCCAATACTCTCGTGCCCCTCGAAGCCCGTTCCTATGACTTCGGCTATCCCGGAATTCTGGAGCACTTTTCCGAAGGCGCCTCCCGCGCCCGTAATCACTATGATAGACGCTGCCGAGACGACAGCCTGCCCCACGAGGCCGCTGCTGGACAGCATCTCGCGTTCAAACCGTTTGGGTAGCAAGAAAGCAAACGCGACGCCAATCAGAAGAGCAACCACCGGCTGCCCCAAAAAGATGATCGTATTGGCCGCAGAACCATCCCCCAGCGGTTTGCTCGGAAGCTCGGCGATAGAGCGGATCAAGATCAATATGATAGGAAGAAGAATCGGCGTCAGCGATTTCGTGAGCGATGGCATGCTCTCCGGCGCTGCCTTTACCTCCTGCGCGCCGCCCGCTTCCGAGCGAAGGTCCAGCCGGCCAGCAACCTTAACAGCGAAGACCCACCCCGTGAGCGTGGCTACCGAGCCGACTATCAATCCCCACATAATCACGAGTCCGAGGTCGGCCCCAAGCACACCAGCCGCGCCCACGGGGCCGGGGGTCGGCGGGACCATCGTATGCGTCGAATATAACCCCAAGCTCAGCGCTATCGCTCCGGCCGCAAGTGAAACATTCGCCTTACGCGCTAGCGCCTTGTTGATAGGCGACAGCAACACGAATGCGGAATCGCAGAAGACGGGAATCGATACGACGTAACCGACAAGCGCCATGGCCAACGGCGTGTTCTTCTCTCCGGTTATTCGCAGTGCGCGTTCGGCGAGGCGTAACGCACCACCCGACTGCTCCAGGAACGACCCGATGATTGCGCCCGCAAGGATGACGATGCCGATAGCGCCGACCGTATTGCCGAATCCCGTGTTCACCGACGTCACCACGTCTTTGAGCGGCATACCCGACAAAATCCCAAAACCGAACGCGGCAATCAACAAGGCAAGAAACGGATGAAGCTTGAGCTTCGCCGTCGCGAAAACGATAAACACAATCGACAATGCGAGCAGTGCGAACAGTACCATCTCTTCCCCCCTCTACACACGCTGTACAGCGACAGTGCCTATTGTCACGCTTCCCACGACGGAATTTGCATTCCACCCGCGTGCAACCCTAGCATGCAACCCGCTTGACTTGCACACTTGGGAGGGGGGAGATTCGTGGCCACAGGGACATTTCGCACGACAGACGGCCTGGATTTGTTCGCACACCATTGGGAGATTAAGGAGGAGACACGTGCGTCGCTCGTAATCATCCACGGCTTCGGACATCATGGGGCCTGTTTCCAGGAGGTGGCGGA
>JBHEKO010000715.1:0-3102 GCA_041859475.1 Candidatus Hydrogenedentales bacterium | reverse complement strand
CTGGAGCAAGCACAAGCACCGGTGGATCGACACCTGGCGCTACTATCTGAAGGACTCGCCGCTGGGCAAGGCCGACCTGTTCCTAGACCGGCCACGCAGCCAGATTTGGGACTGCCAATACAAGAGCGCATGCGGCGAAGACACGGGCGCCGTCATGACCGAGGCCTTCACGGCGTTGCGCGACGTCGTCCTGGAGCACAAATCCGACGCTACCCTGTTGTGCGACCTCTACGCGCACGGGCAGGCGTTGTGGAAATCGGGCAGCTTTGTGCCGCCGAAAGAGTACATCTTGCTCTGGCCCAACAACGGCTGGGGCCTCTTCAATCCCTTCCCCGAAGATAAGCGCGGCTACCGGTTCGGGACCTACATGCACGCGGGTTTCTGGCTCAACCACGTGGTCCAGGACCCTTATCCGCGGCGTATCGAAAAAAGCATGAAGGAACTGCTCGTCACGCATGAGGCAACCGAATACTGCCTCGTAAACGGTCAGACCTTCAGGCATTTCATCTTGAATCTCGAGGCGTATGCCAAGGCAACCTATGCGCCGGAGGCGTTCGACGGCGACAGGTTCTTCAACGAGTGGGCTACCCGCTACGTTGGGCACGAAGCAGCCCCACACCTTGTCCGTGCGTACGACCTGCTGCATGAAGCCAGCGGCGAAGGCTACGTGCGGCTCATTCACGAAGTCGTAGCCGCGGAGAAGGCCTGCGTGTCGAAGGAAACGGCCACCGACCTGCCCGCGCTGGAAAAAGCCGTGATGGAAACGGAGAACCGTCTTGCCATGTTGAATGAGGCGTTGCGCGAGGCGGACCAGGCAAACCGATACGCGGAGGACCAGGCCCACTTCTGCCACGACCACGTCGTGCTGCCGATCCGGCTGTTCGTGGAAACAGTGGCGCTGCACCTCGAATTGCAGAAAGCGCTTCTGGCGTGGAACCGCGACAAGTCGGCCGACGATGCCAACCAGCACCTTCGCGACGCGGCGCGCATCCTTCGCATGCACCTGAAGACGCGCGAGAGCGGCGACCTGAATCCGATGTGGAATACGTGGTACGACCCACGAAAACGCAGGCCAAACGGCGGTTTCCCCGGCCTTGCGGCCTTGGAGTCGGTTTCCTTCCAGCGGGAGAGTTGTTGACAGGGTTCCGGAAGCATCCTAGACTGGCGGGGGTGGGGAACGCAGTGCGGCAAGGAGTTATCGGGCATGAGGCCGGTTCACGCGCGGGTGGCATGGGTAAGTGTTGTTTTCGCGATAGCGTTGCCCGCGCAGGCCCATCAACCGCTCGAACGGTACGTGCAACACGTCGCAACGCTCAGCGTCTCCCCCGAGAACATCGACCTCACGCTGGAGATCTCCTTCAACGCCCAGGACTCGCTGGAAGAACGGCGGGCAATGGATTCCAACAAAGATGGAGTAATCGGTGCGGATGAAAAGAAGGGGTATCTGAAGCACATCCTCGACGACGCGGCCCAGCGCGTTCGCCTTTCCGTTGACGGTGATGAGTTGCACCTCGTTTCGCTCTACGACCCTGAACTCGACTTCTACGATTCCCGCGATCTTGAAGCGCACCCGCATCTGCTGCGCATCTTCTTGTTCGCGCGCGCGCCGAAGACGTTCAAAGAAGGAAGCGTGATTACGCTTGAGGACACACTCTGGGAAAGCAAACCGGCGATGGTGCAGGCGGGCGTTCGCAGCAAGGACGGCATCGAATTGGTTTCGGCCCAGTCGGGTAGCGCCCTCCGGGCCGGCGAAGCCGAGACTCAAGACCGCGTGGTGAAATGGAAGTGCACGGCGATCCGCGAGGTGCGTGCGTCCTCCAACGAGCATGGGAAGGGAGAGAAGCCATGAGACGAACGGCGTTGCTTCTGGCAGTGTTCATCGGTTCGACCAGTTTCGCACTGGACGAAGTCCTCAAGGGTGCCACGGATATGACCGGAGACTTGGCACGCGCTGGCGCGCAACTCTTCGACGAAGCCGTGCGAGGCGAACTGGATGCCGTGAACCGTGAACTAAGGGATTCCCAGAACGCCTTCAACGGGGCAAAGGACGAGGATGGCCGCGTGGCCGCCATGGAGCGTCGCAACAAGACGGCCGTGCGCCTGGGTGAGTTGTTGGAGGCATGCCCAGGGAAGCTACCGATAGCGCTATCCGCGCAGAATGCCGTGCTCCCCGCGATAACGCCGGTCGAATTGCCAGGGGACTCGGGCGTTCTGTTGTTTCGCGTCGACGCGGGGGCCGGGCCGCAACGGTGCGCCTTGGCCGATTTCGACTTCGCGAAGGTGTCGCATCCGCGGTTGCCCATACGCGTCACGCCGGGATGCGTCACGTGGGTGCTCGTGCGCTTCTCGCATGTACCTCAATTGAAGACCGCGGCTGAACTCGAGTTCTCCTCGCAAGACGACGCCAAGACGCTATTGCCGTTGACCCTCACGTCCGCGCAGCCGGGCACGCTTGCCTTGCGGGTCGTATCCTCCGAGACAGGGAAGTCAGTTCCAGCGATGGTCCGCATCGTACGCAAGCTGGACGATCACTTCATCGAGCCGCCCAACGCGACGGACTTCGCTCCGCTGTTCGACAGTCAAGGGTCGGCCACGGCGCGCCGGAACGCCAATCTGCCGGGGAAGTTGGCGGGTTCAAGTTGGTGCGTGCCCGGCCCCTTCACCGCGACGGTCTCACCGGGCGAATATGAGGTCGTCGTTCATATCGGCATCGAATATCTGCCTGCGTTCGACACCATCACCATTGCGTCCGGCCAGACGACCGAGCGCGAATACACCATGCGGCGCTGGGAGAACATGGCAAAGAAGGGCTGGTACTCCGGCGACGACCACGTGCATTGCCAGATTCTGAGCGACGCCGACGCCGAGACGCTCATGACGTGGGTCAAAGCCGAAGACATCCACGTGGCCAACGTGGTCAAGATGGGCGACATCTACCGGACGTGGTTCGAGCAACGCGGGTTCGGCCCGAAATACCGCGTGCAGGACGGCGACCGCGTGATATCTCCCGGCCAAGAGTGCCCGCGCACACACGATGAACTGGGGCATACGCTACACATGAACATAAAAAACATGATTCGGAACACGGACCAGTATTACCTC
>JBHEKO010000619.1:0-7389 GCA_041859475.1 Candidatus Hydrogenedentales bacterium | reverse complement strand
CTCCCGCGTGAAATACCTGCAGGAGTATGGCTACGAACCCGGATGCTCGCGAAATCGAAAACGCTCAACATGCTCCGTAACTCTCTGGAATTATTGTGGTTCCGCTATGAGACGAGAAACTCAACCGGACAGTAGTGATTTTAGATTTTGGATTGGGGGACCAAGATGTTGCATACATGGGGTCCCGGCGCACATGGGGCTGCCCTAATTCGGTAGGGGGTGTCCCCGCGTAGTTTTGACGATACAAGGGGGGGTGCCGCCAGTTCCGAAGTCTGGACGTCGGCCGGGTACGGCCGGGAGCCGGGAATGGGATTGCATTGGCATGGTTCGGTCCTCGTAAGTAGTCCCCTATATACAGGGACATTTGTTGCACTCGGCGAGGGCGGCGCGGAGAGGGTGGAGACCGGCGGTCGGCGGGGTGGCGCGGTCAGGAGACCACGCCACAGCGAGGAGAGAAGCACGCGTACGGTGCAGCGCAGCAGAGCCACAACCAAGACGAAACTTCACCACGGATAGCGCGGATGACGCGGATAAAGAACTATGAGCAGGAACCACGAAGCACACGAAGCAAACGAAGGAATAGAACAGAACTGGACGGAGGGGAACGAATCGACAGGATTTACAGGATTGACACGATGAATGAAGCTCCTTCTCACCGAGGCAATTGCGCAGGGAGTTCAAGGCACTCGTTGATCGCGGCAGGACCTTCTGCGGGGAAATGCAAGAAAGTGACGGACAGTAGTACAAAGACCCTATATCCTGGACAAGACGCGAATTGCATCCGAGCATTTACAGAGCACTTGCCGATTCTCAGGGGGAATTGCCCGAACCCGCATTTGGGATGCACATCGCACATCCGGGGGCCGTTTGACCCCTACTCCTCCAGCCGCTAGAATTCGCGGATTCTCGCGACAAGTCCTTGGACAGCATTTTGGGGTATATCATGCCGATTCGTTTTCACAATACGTTGACACGCACCAAAGAGGTCTTTGCCCCTCTGACGCCGGGCGAGGCCCGCATGTACACGTGCGGTCCGACGGTCTACAACTTTGCGCACATCGGCAACTTGCGCACGTTCCTCTTCGAGGATCTCTTGCGCCGCCACCTCAAGTATCGCGGCTTCAAGATGACGCATGTCATGAACCTGACCGATGTTGAGGACAAGATCATCCGCACCTGCCGCGAGACCGGCGAGCCGTTGAAGTCGCTGACCAGCCGCTATGTCCAGGCGTTTTTCGAGGATCTCGACACCCTCGGCATCGAACGCGCCGAGCATTATCCCGCGGCAACCGACCACATCGAAGAGATGGTGGAAATCATCAAGTCGTTACGTGAAAAGGGGTTCACCTACGAAGTCGATGGCAGCATCTACTTCCGGCTGAGCGCCTTCCCCCAGTACGGACAGCTTAGCAAGTTCGACATGCAGCAGCTCCAGACCGGGGCCAGCGGGCGCGTCGATTCCGATGAGTACGAGACCGAAGACGCCCGCGACTTCGCCCTGTGGAAAGCTTACGACGAGAACGACGGGGCGGTGTTCTGGGAGACGGAAATCGGCAAGGGCCGCCCGGGCTGGCATATCGAATGTTCCTGCATGAGCATGAAGTATCTGGGCGAGACCTTCGACATTCATTGCGGCGGGATCGACAACATGTTTCCGCACCATGAAAACGAGATTGCGCAATCGGAGGCGGCGACCGGCAAGCCGTTTGTGCGGTACTGGCTGCACAGCGCGCACTTGTTCGTCGAAGGCAAGAAGATGTCCAAGTCGCTGGGCAATATCTACACGCTGCGCGACTTGGTCGCGAAGGGCCACGACCCCAAGGCGATCCGTTGGGCGCTCATCCAGACCCACTACCGCCAGCCGAGCAATTTCACGTTCGACGGACTGGAAGCGGCAGGGGAGGCCCTGCGCAGAATCCGCGATTTCCGCATCCGTCTGGAAGAAGTCCGGGGCGACGGGTCGGATATCGAGCACGAAGCGGCCAACTGCGAGCTTGCGTTTGGCGAGGCGCTCGACGACGACCTGAACATATCCGGGGCCATCGCGTCCGTGTTCGACTTCGTCCGGGAGGTCAATCGCATTCTGGACAAACACGAACTGGGCGTCTCGGGAGCGCAGCGGGCGATGGCCCTCCTGGACCGATTGGACCAGGTGACGGGGTTGTTCGCCGCCCCGGAAAAGGCCGAAACGCCCTCTTGGGTGCTCGATCTGGTCAAAGAGCGCCAGGAGGCCCGGCGCAGCAAAGACTTCAAACGATCCGACGCAATCCGGACCGAATTGACCGAAAAGGGATGGATACTCGAAGACACGGCGGATGGGCCCCGGGTGAAGCCGGCGTAATTATGCACATTCGGGGGGCTTGGGGGCCTATGTCTGCGGCCTCGCTTCCCGAGACGGGTCAGGGAACTTCGCTCTCCCCTTGGTGTTGAAGTCTATGAGGTCGAGGCGCCGCGACGGATGAATGACCTGACAGATTGGGAATTGGTGGCGCGAGCGCGCTCGGGCGATATGGACGCCTTCGGGCAGTTGGTCCATCGGTACGAACGGCCTTTGGTCCATTTCTGCTTCCGCATGGCCGGCTCCCAACAAGACGCCCAGGACATCGCCCAAGACAGTTTTGTCCGGTTGTACCGGTATTTGCAGCGGCTGACCCCGGATGCGAAGTTTTCGACGGTCCTGTTCGGAATGGCGCGGAACCTCACGTTGAACTTTCTGCGCGATTCGGCCCGCCGAGGCCGCGGTAAGGTTCAGTCCATGACGCGCGAAGACGACTCGGAAGTGCTGGTCGAGGATACTGGGCACCGTCCCGACGAGATCGCGCGCCACAAAGAAATTGAACGGCTTATCGAGCGCGCCATGGAGGACTTGTCTCCGGAGCATCGGGAAGTGCTGGTCCTGCGGGAGTTGCAGGGTCTGGACTACGAGGCGATTGCGGACATCGTTCAGTGCCAGAAGGGCACGGTGAAGAGCCGGTTGGCGCGTGCGCGAGAGCAACTCCGGCTCCGGTTGATTGAACTCGGGGGGGAACTCCTATGAATCATGATTCCATAAACGAAGAACTGTCGGCCTACCTGGATGGCGAGGCAAGCGATCCGGCCGCCATGGCCCGAATCCTCGCGCAGGATCCCGAGGTGGCGCGGCGCTATGCGCAGATGTCCGCGCTCTCGACGCGTCTTCGAAGCCTTCCCGCGCCGGAGGTTCCACCCGCGTTCGCGACGCGCGTGTTGGCGCATGTGCGCGAAGACGCCGAAGGAGTCCGGACTTCATGGTTCAGCCCGCGGCGATTGGCTTGGGGACTGGCTGGCGCAGGGTTTATCGTGGTGCTTGGGGTATCGGTTCTGCTCTTCGTGCGATCGGGACCGCCTGCTCACGAACAGGAAGCAAATCCCATGATGGCATCGCTTCAAGACCTCGGATTCGACTCGATGCCGCCGGACATGCCGCCGCCAGAATACGGCGAGATCTACACAGTGGCTCCGGAAGTCGAGTACGAGGGCACGCTCGCCAGCATCGAGTGGCTCGAACAAGAAGAAGATGCGTATACCGCCACCGCGGACTTGGATACGATGCTGGGGTCGTTGAGCGATGCCGAGATTCAGGCATTCAAGACCTTGCTTGCCGATTACGCAGAAGGGAGCCGATCGATATGAGCCTCATAAGTTCGTTGCGGAGAGGCACCGTCGCCGCCTTGCTCTTGGCCGTCGCCGTGGCCTCTGCCCAGGACCCTCCGGCAGCACCTAAGGTTGCCCAGCCGCCTGCCGAGGCAAAGAGAGGTGAGGCGGCTCCGCCACCCGATTGGAACGATCGCGATGTGCGCGAGTTGGTAAATGCCGTACTCATGGCGCGCATCTCACGCGAGCTGAACCTGACGGACGAGCAGACGGTGATCATGATGCGGCGCTTTGGCGAACACAAAGACGGCTATGAGAAGTGCGCCGCCGATCGGGCCCGTGCATTCAAGGAACTGAAGGTGGCTATCGGTTCGAATGCGACGGACGAGGAGGTGCAAAAGAAACTGAACGCGCTTGTCGATCTAGACAAGAAACTGGCCGAGCTGCGCCAGGATGCCTTCAAGAATATCGCCGCCGGCATGACCGGCAGGCAGCAGGCGCAGATGTATACGTTCATCATGGACTTCGAGAATCAAATGAAACGCCTGGTCCAGCGAGCCAAGGAGCTGGGCAACGAGCGCCTCGTTCGGCTGCGCGATGAAGTCGATGGCCCCATGGGGCCTGGGGCCGACCGCCGCTCGGGCGACCGGCTTCGCCGGTTGCGTGGCGACATTGCGAATGGCAATCCGGCGGTTCCCGCCGGGCCGAAAGCCGCCCAGCCCCCTCTTCCCCCTCCGCCACCGCCCGCGCCTGAGAAGTAGCCGCAAGCGGCGGTTACTCCCCAATAGCCTGCGGTACCCCTTGGACGCTTCGGCGAAACGTCCCTACCTGGAGGCAAGACGGTTAATGACCAGTCGGTTGCGATAGCCCTGGGAACGAAACCTGGTTTGGTCCCCGTGCGTCCAATGGAATGAATGTCCTGACGAATTCTGTCGTCTCTTGGACAACACCGAATTTCCACTACCCGGAGCCGAATGCCAATGCGAACCCTTCTTGTCGCGCTGTTGACAGCGCTGGCCCCCTTTGCCGCCCTTGGCGCAGACGCCGCCCCACAGACGCTCGACACCGTCGAACACCAGATCGGCGAGGCGTGGAGCAAGATCGAGTCGTATACCGCCACGCTGATCATGGAAGCCACGATCCCCAAGGGGTTCATGACCATTTCCATGAAGGGAAGCGGGCCGTTTGAGTTCATGAAGATCGACGGGGAGCCCCGGTATCGTTCGGAATTGCTTAACACGGTTGATATGGGCATTCCGATTCCGCAGAGCATGGCGCAGCAGAATATTCTTACCGTCTACGATGGGACGACGTTGTACACGGAGATGAAGATCGCCGGGAAGCAGAAGGTTGCGAAGCGAAATCCGGACTCGGGAACCAGCCGCAGTCCAGAAAGCGGCAAAGCGCTGTTTGAATCGCTGCGGAAGAAGGGCGAGCTCACGCTGTTGCCCGACGCGGAAGTCGACGGCAAACCGGTATTCGTGGTCGAGGTGAAGCCGAAGGCGGAGGGTCAGAAGGACGCGCCTGTACAGATTGGGGCTATCCGCATCTGCATCCTGAAGGATTCGGGAATCCAAGTGAAATCGGAGTTCCTGGACACCGCGAACAAGCCGTTCACGACGGTCCATTACACCGAGATCGCGCTCAATGCCAAAGTCGACCCCAAGCGTTTTGTGTACATTGTCCCCGAGGGTGTGAAGGTGGACGACTTGACCGACGGCAAGCCCATCAGCGGCTCGTTGTTCTGATATCCGGCATAGTTCTGTTACGATACGCGCGTGACAAACGAAGCTGCAGCCATCGCGTATCACAACGCAACAAAACACCACTTCAACCGCTATGCCCGTTCCCTGGGTTATCTCGATTGGGCTACGCAGCCTAATCCGTTTCGACGTTTCGAGGGGGCGCAGTGCATTCCCATGCCCCTTTTGAAAACGGATACGACGCCGCCGTTCGAGTCCCTGTACGGGTGCGGAAGCGTAGAGACGCGCGCGTTTGATGTCGATGCCATGGGCCTGTTGTTCGAGTGTTCGCTTGCGCTGTCGGCGTGGAAGCACTTTCAAGGCGAACGCTGGGCGCTGCGCTGCAATCCTTCGAGCGGCAACCTGCACCCCACCGAAGGGTATCTTGTAGCAGGCCCTTTGCAGGGACTCAGCGAATCGCCTGCCGTCTATCACTACTCTCCGGCGGAACACGCGTTGGAAGTGCGCACAGTGTTTGGTGCTGAGCCATGGCGGAAACTCACGCAGGGTTTCCCTGAAGATGTCTGCTTTGTGGGGCTCTCGTCCATTCATTGGCGCGAGGCGTGGAAATATGGCGAGCGCGCGTACCGATACTGCCAGCATGACGTTGGGCACGCGATCGCAGCCGTTCGATTCGCCGCTGCAAACCTTGGCTGGCGTGCGGTTCATCTCGAAGGCATGAGCGACGCCAGCGTTGCAGCGTTGTTGGGCCTGGAGCACGATGCGGATTTCGAGGGCGCGGAGAGGGAGCACCCCGATTTGCTGATGGCGGTATTTCCCGGCGACGAGGCCGTACCCCGCGCGCTTCCCGAGGAATCGGTCCACGCCATTTCGCACGGCGTGTGGCACGGTCGCGCGAACCGGCTTAGCGACGACCATGTGGAATGGAAGGTGATCGAGAACGTCGCGCATGCCTGTGCAAAACCAGCGACGGAACCTCATCCCTGGGTTGCCCCGACGTCACCCGCACTGGACTTGAGGCCGTCGAGTGCGTCGGCGTACCGCATCATTCGGCAACGTCGCAGCGCGGTGGCCATGGACGGTGAAACGGCAATCTCCGCCGAGGCGTTCTATCGCATGTTGTCGATGACGATGCCGCGGCGTGGGTGTGCGCCGTGGGATGTGCTTGCAGGCGCTCCGCGTATTTACTTGGGATTGTTTGTTCATCGCGTGACGGGACTCCAGCCTGGTATCTACTTTCTCGCCCGCGACGCTGGGGCCGTCGCGGCGTTGCGCGCGGCGATGAAGGGGGACTTTGCGTGGGAGACGCCGCAGGGCTGCCCGGCCGGGCTTCCGCTGTGTTTGCTCAAGGCGTGCGATTGCCGCGCGATCGCGACAACGGTCAGTTGCGGACAAGATATCGCGGGCGACGGCGCGTTCAGTCTAGGGATGATCGCGGAGTTCGAGGGGTCCATCGAACGGCAGGGCGCTTGGCACTATAGACGTTTATTCTGGGAGGCCGGGGCCGTTGGGCAGGTCTTGTATTTGGAGGCCGAGGCCGCGGGCGTGCGCGCCACGGGCATCGGGTGCTACTTCGACGATCCGGTGCATGAAGTCTTTGGACTTGTGGGACTGGCCTATCAATCGTTGTATCATTTCACGGTCGGCGGACCGGTAGACGACACGCGGCTCATGACGTTGCCGCCGTATCCGCCGGAACGCGGCCAGCAGCAAATTGGGTGAAGGTGCTGGGCCAGGCAAATCAATGAAACGAACAGTGCTCATGGGATGGGAGGCGGTTTGAAAGGGTTTCGTCAGCGATTAATCGAGCGCATTCGCCTGCGCCTGAAATACATGATGGTGAAGGCTCAGTACGAGTACCTCAATAAATTGGATCGGGAGCAAAAACAGGTTCGTCTGCTCAATTATGGATACAAGGAACTCGATCCCGATACGGCGCGGCTTGAGCTTTCGCCCGAGGAGGAAGGCAACCGCTACGCGATTCAGCTCTACCGCTATGTTGCGAGCGGCGCGGACCTGGCAGGGAAGGACGTTCTTGAAGTAGGGTGCGGACGCGGCGGCGGGGCCGCATTCG
>JBHEKO010000603.1:0-14928 GCA_041859475.1 Candidatus Hydrogenedentales bacterium | reverse complement strand
GCAGGGTTCGCCGATGTCCGAGTCTCCCCCCGAACCGTCTATGTCGACTCCAGTAGACCCGAGTTGGTCGAAGGGTTCACAAAGAGAACCTTCACCGCTATGGTTGAAGGCGTCCGCGACCAGGCCGTGGGGCAAGGACTTATCAGCGAGGCAGAGTGGGACAGAGGGATTCGCGACCTCTATCGAACCGCAGATCCCGGCGGCACATTCTGCTACATGTTCTTCAAGGCGGTCGGGACGAAGCAGTCCGACTAGCTTGTTCCTGTCCCATTCAAATTGTTTCTCCCCTGCAAGTTACGCAATAGAACATCAGTCGGATCTGACTGATCCGGCGAATCCGTCCTATTCCCGGCAACCGCTCAGAGATGGCTCTCTTCCGAGCAATCCTCTTACCCGATTGGAATACTTGACTTTAATTATCTGTTATGTAATCATTCGAGGGGCGGCACCCAGAATTGACCCCAAACGTCAATGAAGGTAGACTTCCGGACTCGTGCGCACCGTGCGCCGGTCAACTCAAGGCTAATGGTAGTGAGGAGCAGTATCTGCGATGTCACACGAAGGACAAACTGGTGAGGGAGAACTCTCCGCATTCGAGCGCATGAAAGCCGAAAGCAGGGGCTTGCGAGGCACGATAGCCGACGAAATGGCCTACCCCAAGCCCTGCTTTACCGAAGACGCCGTTTCCCTGATGAAGTTCCACGGCACCTACCAGCAGGACGATCGCGACACACGCACCGACCGGAAGAAGGCAGGCCTTGACCGTGACTACAGCCTCATGGTCCGCACGAAGTTCCCGGGAGGCACAATTACCGCGGAGCAGTACATCCTCTGCGACGATATGGCCGATACCTACGGTCAGAACGACCTGCGCATCACGTCGCGCCAAGGGTTTCAGTTTCACGGAGTCGTGAAGAAGAACCTGCGCCCCTTAATCCACGACCTGAACCACCTCGCCCGCATCACAACCCTAGGCGCGTGCGGAGACATCGTCCGCAACACGATGGCGTGCCCAGTGGTCGATATCGATCCGGCCTACAGCAAATGCAGTTCAAATCTGATTGCGCTCGCGCAACGCGTCAGCGATTACTTTCTGCCGAAGACCACGAGTTACTTCGATATCTGGCTTGACGACGAGAAGGCCCACGTTCACGAAGACGGCACGGTGACATTCGACTCGAAAGGCGACGAGAAGCCCGTCGAAGAACCCATCTATGGAGCGCGCTTTCTGCCGCGCAAGTTCAAGATCGGTTTGACGGTCGATTTCGACAACGCCATCGATGTGTTCACACAGGACTTGGGCGTAATCGCGACGACCGAAGACGGCTCGATTACGGGCTTTGAGATTACCGTCGGCGGTGGCCTCGGCTACACCCACAAGAAGCCAGAGACCTACGCACGCTTGGGGACGCCCTTGGCCTATGTGACCGACGAGGCCGATGTGATCCCGATCATCGAGGCGGTCGTGAAAGTCCAACGCGACTTCGGCGGGCGCGAAAACTGCAAGCATGCCCGTCTCAAGTACCTCATAGACGACTGGGGCATCGACAAGTTTCGGGAGAAAGTGTTCGAATACGCGGGCCGTCGCTACGAAATGCCGCGCGGCATTCAACCCGCCTCCCAGCCCGATTATTTGGGCTGGCACAAGCAAGTCCAGTCCGGCCTCAACTACGTCGGTATCTGGATCGAGAACGGACGCATTCGCGACTTCGAAGGCAGCTTCAGTTTCCGCAGCGGCCTGCGAAAGATCGTCGACAAGTTCAAGCCCTCCGTGCGCCTCACGCCGCATCACAACATCATTTTCGCAGGCATCGCCGACGCGGACGTGGCGGAAGTTCAGGCCATTCTCGACAGCCACGGAATTCCGACCGATAAGGGGATCACGACGATTCGCCGACTGGAAATGGCCTGCCCCGCGTTGCCTCTTTGCGGGCTGGCTATGGCCGAAGCGGAGCGCGCCATCCCCGATGTCATGAAGGGAATCGAAGAAGCCGGTCACGGCGACGTGGATGTGATCATCCGCATGAGTGGTTGCCCGAACAATTGCTCGCGGCCGCGCAGCGCCGAGATCGGGATCATTGGCGCGGGCGCCGACCGCTACCAACTCTACGTCGGCGGAGCCCACAACGGTACGAGACTGTGCGAATTGCTCACGGAGAAGCTCAAGAGCGCGGACTTGCCCGTATTGATCTCCGCGCTGCTCACGATCTGGAAGGCCGAACGGCAGGACACGGAGAACTTCGGGGATTGGTCGGCGCGCGTGGGCGTGGACACTCTTCGCGATCGAATCGAAGCCGTGAAAGTCAACTGACGCAATCCGCAAAAGAAAAGACTGGAAAAGGCTATGGCATTGGTTGAAGAAGCAAACCAGCTCGAACGATTGAACGGCTTGGAAGCGCCCGAACTATTGGCGTGGGCCTCCACCGAATACGGCGACCGCGCAGGCATCTTCACGAGTTTTCAGAATACGGGCTGCGTGATGATCGACATGGCTCACCGGGCGGGCGCGCCTCTCCGCATCCTCACGGTGGATACGCTGCGCTTGCCCGATGAAACCTATGCGCTGATGGAATCCATAGAGAGCCGCTACGGCATTCCGGTCGAACGCTTCCAGCCCGAGCCTGATGCAGTCGAGCGAATGGTGTCGCGCCATGGCGAGTATCTCTTCTTCGACAGCAAAGAGAAGCAGGAGTATTGCTGCAACATTCGCAAGGTGGAGCCGAATATCCGCGCCCTTCAAACCGTCGAGGTCTGGATAACGGGACTGCGCCGCGACCAGTCCAGCTTCCGCAAGGATGCCGTCCAGAAAGCTTCCTATGTCGACCAGGAAGGCCGCCGTATCATCAAGCTAGCGCCCCTCGCGGACTGGACCGAGCAAGAAGTCTGGGACTACATCAGGAAGAATGATGTCCCCTACAGCAAGCTCTACGACCTGGGATACACCAGTATCGGGTGCAAGATCTGCACCACGCCCACCCTGAAATGGGAAGACAAGCGGGCCGGGCGCTGGCGCTGGTTCAACTACCTCGATCCCAGCGCAAAGAAAGAGTGCGGCATCCACCTCGGCGGCAGCGGGATCTAGTTCCGAACTGCTTCCTGCGTTGGCGAAATCACCATAAGCCAAGAGCCGGCTGGGGGCCAGCGCTACAATTCTAACTTCGTAGCGCCGGCTTCCAGCCGGCTCTTGGAATAGGTTGACTATCTACCGCTACTTCTTCCCCGAAACGTCCTGCTTCAACATTCCGAAGAGGCCTGAATCCGCACCTAAGACCATTTCCGTGCCTGACGGCGTGTTCGCGCCAAGCACTTCAAGCGAACGTATGAACGTGTACAGTTGCGGGTTCGTGCTAAAGGCTTCGGCAAAGATGCGAATCACCTCTGCATCCGCTTCGCCTCGGAGGCTGGAAGCCTCGCCCTTGGCATTCGCCAAGATTACCTGAACGTTCTTGTCGGTCGTTGCCTTAATGATGTTTGCTTCGCGCTGCCCGACGCTGCGGTAACCTTTGGATATCATTGAGCGCTCCGCGGTCATGCGCCCGAATACAGCTTGGAAGTTCTCGGGCAACAGATCGGCGCGCTTGATTCGCACGTCAATTACACGGATACCGTATTGCGCGCGCGCAATTGCGTTGGCGCGCTGCGTGACAGTGTTCATGATCTTCTCGCGGCCCAGCGCGATTTCTTCGCGCGCGAGATTCTGCGTCTCGACGACGGCAGCTTCGGCTTCCGCCGCTTCCTCGTCCGCCACGACGGCTCCGTCCTTCAGCAAATCGTTCGTCGTGCGAATCACTTCGATGAGATTGCTCTTTCCAAGCTCTTCGCGCACCACGGAGTAAATAGTGTCGTCCAAGGAGCCCGTGGCGCCGACCACCGTGCGCACGCTAATCCTGAACAGCAGCGGATTCTCAATCCGCCAACGCGCGAAGTTATCCACGACCAACGTCTTCTTGTCGGCAAGCACGATTTGTTCGGGCTCGGCGTCGTATGTCATCAGCACGTCCGGAAACGATTCGACCGTGTCCACGAAAGGCATCTTGAAGTAGAGGCCCGCGCCCATGCTCACCTTTAGATCGGACGGGGCAATCGGCGTATCTTGACCCACTGTCCGCTGCGCCACACGATAGATATCGTTCTTGATGCTCCCAAAATCCTCGGGCGACCGTTCGCCGACGATGACATGGACCGGTTTGCTCAGGCGCGTCACCACCACTTGTTCGCGCTCGTCCACGATAAAGGCGCACATTCGCACGACAAGCAAGGCGACCAATGCCACCGCTAGTATGAATGCCGCTGAAACTCTCTTCATCATTGTGCGCTCCCTTCCGTAACGGTCTCAGCCACCTCGGCGGCTACGGGAACGGACCCGCCTGTCAGCGTTTTCAGATTCACCACCCCCGTAGATTCATCCACGATGGTTAGCTTGACCTTCGGAAGAAGCTCTTCCATGGCCTCCAGATAAAGACGCGACCGCGTTAAGTCGGGAGCCGCATCGTATTGCTTGGCGATGGCGGCGAAACGTTGGACAGTGCCTTTCGCCTCGGCCACCTTGGACTCCTTGTACGCCTCGGCTTCCAGCTTGATCCCCGCGGCCTGGCCCTCTGCCCTCGGCATCTCGCCGCTTTGATACGCACGCGCTTCGTTGATCAGCTTCTCGCGTTCTTCGCGGGCGCTCGCTACGTCGCGAAAGGACGCCGCAACCTCCTTCGGCGGCTGAACATCTTGAAGATACACGGCCTCGATGGTGACCCCCGCGCCTGTCGTGTCCGCCAACTCCTGCATCCTGACCCGTATCTCGCTCATAATCTCTTGCTTGCCTGTCGTGAGGACGTCATTGATGGAGTGGTCGCCCACGGCCTGCCGCAATGCTGCCTCGGCGATGGCTTGCAGCATCCGCTCCACGTCACCAGCGTAGAAATTGAACAGATACTCATTCGAATTCTTCACGCGAAACTGCACCGCCATCGAGCAATCGACCACGTTCTCGTCGCCCGTCAACATCTGTGCTTCGCCCAGCAACCCCGGCGTATCCTTGAATGTGCCATACGAGGTAACTCCGCCCGACTCTGTCGAGCGAAACCCAATCTCAAGACGTTTCACTTGCCCGATATCGACCTTCTCCACGGTCTGAATCGGCCAAGGCAATTTAAAATGGAAACCCGGCTGCGAGGTCTTCGTGTACTTCCCGAAGGTCATCACGAGTCCTTCCTCGCCCGCGGATACCGTGTACGTAGGTCCTCCTTGCATCACCCAAAGGACCGCGGCAAGAACGACTATCGCGGCGACAACGGACTTGGCGATGCGCAAAATGGACTTGATGTCCACGTTGCCGTCTCCGCCGACAAATTCTGGACGTATGGGGGGTGGCTTAGGCATTGCAGCAAATTCTCCTCTGCGTAGTGCCTGCACTCTACGGGGGCGTCATCCCAAAAGCAAGCCTATCTCCGCGCGAGTGCAACGATTGCGCCTGTAAGATGAGGAATCAATCTTGTGGGTTTAGAAGGACTTTGCCCTCAAGAACCATGGTCCTCCAATTCGCTCCAGCTTCGCATGCTGTTGGCGGGAATAGCCTCGCGCATGCTAAAGTACCCTCCATTCCAACGGAACGAGGATATGCATACCATGAAACGCCCGACGCTTCGCTTAAACGATGGCTTCGATCACACGGCTCCCGATCTGCGGGACGACGTGCGCGAACTGCAGCGAATTCTGAATCAGGAAGGTTTCGGTTTGGGCATGGACGGCTTGTTCGGCCGCGAAACCGAAATGGCCGTGAAACGATTCCAGCGCGATCACGGCCTTGATGACGACGGCATCGTCGGCGAGATGACGTGGGCCGTACTCACCGGTGCGTCGCTCCCCGACCCCGACCTGGTCATGGACACCAATTACGCAACGGATCACCCGCAGCTTCTTGCGCAACTCGAAGACGCGCGGAAATACCGTTCCTTCATTGAGGAAGGCGCGGCCCTTTGCGGCGTGCGCCCCGCCATCATCTGTGGCCTGGGGTCGCGCGAATCGGGATGGGGCATGTTGCTCAAACCGAAAGGCCCTGCAGGCACTGGCGATGCCACGCCGCGTTCCAACACAAAGCCCTACCGCATCGGCCCTTTGCCTCCCGATGGCGCAGGCTTCGGACGTGGTCTCTTGCAGATCGACTACGACGCCCACGAATTTGCGAGATCCGGCAATTGGCAGGACCCTCGAGAGAACATCCTGTACGGGTGCGCCGTGCTGAAGAACGCAATTATGTTGGTCAAACGCCGGAAATCACTGGAAGGAATGAAACTCGTCCGTGCCGCAATCGCAGGCTACAACTGCGGCCCGAGCAACGTCATCACGGCCCTGGACCAAGGGCGCAGCCCAGACTTCTTCACCGCCCATCGTGACTACTCGAAAGATGTGTTGAATCGCGCTGGGTGGTTTCACCTGCACGGATGGGATTGAGGTGCCTGTGCGCTTTCACAAGGTCATACCGGTAGTCTTCGCACTCTGCTCAAGTCTGGCATTCGGAGATCCTGCCGTGGCGCAACAAGCACCGTCCCCGAAAAATGAACCCGCGTACGTGATAAGGAAAGCGGCGGCTCCGCCTGTCCTTGATGAAGGATGGGAGGGGCCATCCTGGAAATCCGCGGACATCCTGAAGATCGCAAACTGGTATCCCAAAGACGTTGTGCACCGGCCCGATACGCAAGTCAAGGTCCTCTATGATACCGCCGGGGTATACGTCATGTTTCGCGTGCGCGACCAATACGTGCGCGCTGTGAACACCAAGTATCAGGGTCCCGTGTGTACGGATTCATGCTCGGAATTCTTCGTCCAACCCCGCGAAGACAAAGGCTATTTCAATTTCGAGATAAGCTGCATTGGCACCTTGTTGCTTACGTACATAGAAGACCCCACGCGAACTACCGACGGCTTCAAGAAGTACACCATAATTCCAGAAGATCTGGGAGCACTGGTTAAGATCCATCCTTCGTTGAACGGACCTATCACAGAGGAACTGACCGCAGCGACAGAGTGGACATTGGCGTATCACGTCCCATGGAAACTCTTCGAGACCTACGTGGGGCCTGTTGGAGTACCTTCCGGCAAGACGTGGCGCGCGAACTTCTACAAGTGCGGCGACAAAACCTCGCACCCGCATTGGGGCACGTGGGCGCCCATCGGCGATCAGCTCAACTTCCACCAGCCGCAGCATTTCGCGCCGATTCGCTTCGAGCCCTGATCCATCTCCATGCATGAAGATGAGACACTCGGAGAAGACGCCTCGGCCAGAATTCACGAGTCCGCGGCACAAGCCATGGTTGAAGCCATTCGAGAAGCCGGAGGGCGCGAAGTCTTCTTCGCCGGAGCGTTGGACGGCGACGGGATCGTGGTCAAGGTCCACGTATGGGCGCGAGGCACGGAAGGAGCCGTCCCTGCGATTCATCACGGACTGAAGAAGGGCGAGGTCGTAATCCACAATCATCCTTCCGGAAATGTCGCGCCCTCCGAAGCAGACATCCAGCTTGCCTCCATCTTTGGATTCAACGGGCACGGCGTCTACATCGTCGACAATCCGGTGACCCGCGTCTATGTCGTTGTCGAACCCCTACTCAATGAAGCCAAGTTCCGGCTCAATCCCCTCGAACTGGCCGATTTCTTTTCCTCCAAAAGCGCACTGGCGAAAACGCTGCACCACTTTGAAGTGCGGCCTCAACAAGTTCGCATGATGGAACGCGTCGCCGCGGCATTTAACGAAGAGGGCATCGCCGTTATTGAAGCCCCGACCGGCGTCGGCAAGACGATGGCCTACCTCGCGCCCGCTGTGTTGTGGGCCTTGCGAAACAAAGAACGCATCGTTATCTCGACGCGCACCATCAACCTTCAAGAGCAAATCATCCACAAGGACATTCCCGCTCTTCAGAAGGCCCTCGGGATTCCTTTCAACGCCGTGCTCGTCAAAGGGCGCTCGAACTATCTTTGCCTTCGCAAATTTCGCCGCGCGCTTTCCGAAGCCACCTTGCTGAAAGACGAGCGGGAGGAGGAGGTCCTCAAGTCCATCGCGGAGTGGGCCGAACATACCAAGGACGGCAGCCTCGCTGACTTGCCATTCGTGCCTCCCCGCGATCTTTGGTCCAACATCTGTTCGGAGTCGGACACCTGCCGCATGTCCGCCTGTCCCGATCCCAAGCGCTGCTTCATCGGTCGCGCACGCCGCGATATGGCCAAAGCCGATATCCTCGTCGCGAATCACCATATGACCTTTTCCGACTTGGCCGTCAAACGCGAAGCCGGGAGCTTTACTTCCGCCGGCGTTTTGCCCGCCTACCGCCGGATCATCTTCGACGAAGCACACAATATCGAAGACTCCGCGACCGACTACTTCGGCGTCGAGGCGACGCGCCTCGGCGCGCTTGCGGCTCTCGGCCGATTCGTGCGCTCCGAAAGCGGAATGGAGCGCGGTCTGGTCCCGTTTCTGAAACTGAAGTTGATGCGCGATATCCACGGTCCGTCGGTGGCAGAGTACGAGTCCATACTCGACCTCATCGACAACAAGCTCATGCCTGCCCTGGCCGCCGCGCGCCACGCATTGACCGCGGCGTTCGACGCTATCCGCGATTTCACCGCGTCCAGTTGCGGGCAAATCGGCCGGGAGATTAAATGGCGATTGACGGAGGACGTGTTGGGGCGTTCCGAATTGCGGCAGATCCACAAAGAGCTTGTGCTGCCCGCGGTGGAGGAGACCAACGCCTCCGCGAAACTCGCGACCCTCCTGCTGGGCAAGGTCTCGGCGATCCCGCCGCCTTCCGACGGGTCGGAATCTCCTTTCACGACCGAAATCTTCCAACTCGAAGCGTACCGCGACCGGTTGCAGCGGCTTGCCGGCGCACTGGCCGAAGGCACAGACGAAGTGCTCGCGCCCAACACCGTTCGCTGGATCGAAATCGACGCACAGAACAAGGCCATCGTCCGCATCATCCGCTGTCCGCTTGAAGTTGGAAAGCCCATGTCCGAATGGGTCTTTCCAAACTTGAGCGCCGTCGTCATGACCTCGGCGACCCTTTCCGTCGGGCACAGCTTCGAATTCCTTCAATCGCGTCTTGGCCTCGATTTGCTTGGCGACCGTACAGTCGACGCAGTCACGCTCGATTCGCCGTTCGATTTCAAACAGCAGGCCATTCTCTGTATCCCCACGGATCTCCCCAATCCCGATGCCAAGGAATTCCTCGACGCGTCCGTCGAAAGCGTGCGAAACGTCGTGCGCATCACCAACGGGCACGCCTTTGTCCTCTTCACCTCCTTCTACGCGCTCGACTACACCTTCAAGCGTCTCGAACCCGAATTGAAGGACGCGGGCATTACTCCCCTCAAGCAGGGAGGCATGGCGCGGACGCGATTGCTCGACCGCTTTCGCAAAGAGCGTTCGAGTGTCTTGTTCGGTACTGATAGCTTTTGGGAAGGCGTGGATGTTGCCGGGTCCGCGCTACAGTGTGTTATACTCACGAAACTACCGTTTCGCGTGCCGACAGAGCCTGTTTTGCAGGCCCGAGCCGAGGCAATCGACGACGCCGGAGGAAACTCGTTTATGGAGTATACGGTCCCTCAGGCGGTCGTGAAATTCCGCCAGGGATTCGGACGGCTTATCCGGCGCAAGACCGATCGGGGGGCAATCGTGGTGCTGGACCGCCGGATCATGACCAAACACTACGGCAGAGTATTTCTGCAATCGCTGCCCGAGATGCAACGCATTTCGGGTTCATGCAATGAAGTTTATGAAGCCCTTCAGGGTTTCTTTGTACAACAACCGGAGACAAACCGATGAGCCTGGATATCCGCATTGACGTATCGCGCGCGAAAAGTACCGCCGTGGGCAAAGAGCACGGCATCACGCCCTCCGAGTTGAAGGCAATCGAGCCTCGCATCGCCGCTGCCCACAAGATCCTGCGTAAAGAGCGAAAGGACGGCGCCTACGGATTCTGGGAACTCCATAAGGACAAGGCTTCGCTCAAAAACGTCAAGACGGTCGCCGCGCGCTTTCTCGAACATGGCTACGACAATTTCGTCGTCCTTGGCATCGGCGGCTCGGCCCTGGGGCTTACCGCCCTATTCACGGCCCTCAAACCGCGCTACCACAATCTCATGTCGCGCCGCGGCCGCAAGGGCTTTCCACGCCTTTTCGTAATGGACAACATCGACCCGGTTACCTTCCGCGACATGATGCGCATCTGCCCGCCGCAAAAGACGCTCTATAACGTCATCTCGAAGTCCGGCGAAACCGCCGAAACCATGTCGCAGCTTATGATCGTCGTCGACGCCATCGAGAAGAAACTTGGCAAGAAAGCCGTCAAGGATCACGTTGTCGTCACCACGAATCCGCGTGGAACCAAGCCCAGCCTTCTGCATCCCGTGGCCGATCTCTACGGTCTGCAAGAGTTTGTCGTTCCCCTCAACGTCGGCGGACGTTTCTCCGTCTTCTCCCCGGTCGGCTTGTTTCCCGCTGCCATGCTCGGCATGGACGTCGATGGCATGTTCGACGGGTGCGCCGCCATGGACGCCCGCTGTTCCTCGCCGGACTTAGCGACGAACCCGGCCTACTTGCGCGCGGCGATTCAATATCTCTCCTGCACCCAAAAAGGGAAATCTCTTTCCGTCATGATGCCCTACGCCGACTCCCTGCGCGACGTGGCCGATTGGTACCGTCAGCTATGGGCGGAGAGCTTGGGCAAGCGCTACAGTCTCGACGGCCAAGAAGTCTTCGCGGGGCAGACACCCATCAAAGCCCTCGGCGCCACCGACCAGCACTCTCAAGTTCAGCTCTATCGCGAAGGGCCGAACGACAAGATCTTCAATCTCCTCGAAGTCGCCCGTTTCGATAAGGCGCTTCGCATCCCGGAAGCGCTCAAGCCCGTCAAGGCCCTCGACTATCTGCGGGGGCAAACCATGAACAAGCTCATGGCCGCCGAACTCCGCGGAACAGCCGACGCCCTCAAGATCAGCCAGCGCCCCGTCATGCGCATCGTACTGCCCCGCGTCAACGCCAATACCATCGCTCAGGTGTTGTATATGCTTGAAGTCGAAACGGCGATGTCGGGCCGTCTCTACAATGTCAACACCTTCGATCAGCCCGGCGTCGAAGAAGGCAAGCAAATTGCCCGGACGCTCATGGGAGGAAAAGGTTGAGCGAGCATCCCCCTAGTTTCCCCGAGTATGGGGAGGGAGGGGACTATATTGGGGCGCGCCGCTCCCGCCGCGCATTTCGGTGGGCCGCGGGAGCGTGCGTTTTCCTAAGTCTCGCGCTTTGGCTATCGGAAGGCTACTTGCGCTACGAGCACACCGAGCAACTCTACATCAGCGCCATTTGCCTTCCTCCCGAATCCGGACGCAATTACTTGCGCCAGGTGGCCGTCTACTACGAGAGCCAACAGAAAGATCCGCCGGCAAAATACATAGAGGCTTTGGCGGAGCGCGAGGAGGACGATCTCATCCTCGGCGTATACGAACGCGCCTTCCACCTCGAGCCAACCAATTCCTCTCTTGCCATTCGTTATGGCTGCAGGCTCTTCTTCGAAGGACAAGCCGGAGCCGCTCGACTTCGCTTTCGCGAGGCGGCCGAGAGCGCGCAAAACAGCCCGCTGCCCGTGTATTTGGAGGCGTCAGTCCTCCCGTGGGTTTCCGAAATCAGCGAAGATCTCGGACCATCGTTTGCCATCATCGAACGAGCAAACAGCGCGGAAGGTCGGGTGACGTTTCCCAAGCCGCTCTGGTCTTCGGCCCTTCCAGAACGCCGCTATTGGTATTCTACGTTGCGCAGAAAGAGCGCCGAAGCCTGTACCTGGCCGTTTTACCGGTTTGCCGACGAAGTCGCCGCCCGCACGGGAGAAGACATCAAGAAAGGTCTGATCGACGAATGGCCCGATCGCCTGAAAGCCCTCGAACAGATGGGCAAACGCATCGCGGCCGGCGCCGTGGCTCAAGACTCAACGACGCCCGACCGTGTGGCCGGTGGATCCCCCCAGGCGCAAGCAGGGCTGTATGTCGCGCGGACCGCAATTGACCTCCTCAAACAGATCCCCGCGGAGAAGCGCGGCATTCCCGACGAGACGATGATCAAAGCCCTCGTCGATGTCGATCGCGCCATGGCTGAGCTCACCCAATTTGAAAACTCCCGCGTAGCGACGATCGAAATCGACAGACGCGCATTTACACTTCCCCTCCGTCTCATCGCTTCTGCCATGTCCGTCTTTCTCGCTACATACCTCGCGGCCTATGTCCTCTGCAAAGTATTTGGCGTGAACAGCACCCATCACAACGTCCCGCACACCCGCGCAGCGCACATCGCATTTCTCATGTGGGCCGTCGTCTCCCTGCTGCTTCTCCTCCTGACGGCTGCCACTCATGATGTCCTGGTCTCCAGTTCCATTTGGCAGCATGCAATCGTCTACGCATGGTGGGCTTGTTGCCTGACCACCCTTGCATTCTCAATTGCCTATCCGGTTATCGCCCTTCCCGGTCCCCGGTCGCTGGCAGGACAGAGGATCTCCAACTCCGATGCGGACTCTCTCCTGCTTAACGCCCGTCGCAAGTACAAGCAGGCATACTTCTCCCTGTTCCGGCGATACCTCGGCGTCCAGATAGGGCTAACATTGATTTCCGTCTCGGTCTGGGTGCTCATCTTCCGCATTGTAGGGTCGCTCTATCCATGGCAAATTGAACTGCTTTCCACCGGACTCTCGTACGAAGAGGCTGAGGCCGTTCTCCGGGCACTTTCCATGGCGGGCTAAAACCTCAAGAATGTTGGGCAAAATCGACAAAGTGTAAAACTTGACGATTTGGGATTTCGGCGGTTATAATTTTCCAATAAGGTGCTTATACTGCGAATTCGGCAGTGGCGGCGAAATCTGTCGTGAGCCAAACCGGGGAGGTAACGGCACTGTGAGTGATCGCGAGCAGAAAGCGTACACAACGTTCGAGGCGGCGAAGATCTGCCACGTCACACATCATAGTATCAAGAACTGGATAAAGCAGGGCTTGATAAAGGCGTCTCGCACGCCCGGTGGACACTACCGCATTCTCGAAGAAGATCTCGATGTCTTTCGGGAACAGTACGACATGTTCCCGCGAGACAAAGGCTCCGCGAAGAAGCGCGTCATGATCGTCGACGACGATCCGGACGCCCTGTCTCTGATGGAGAAAATACTCACCGATGAAGGCTTTGAGTTAATCAAAGTGAGTAATGCGACGGAAGTGGGTCTCAAAGCGGCTCAGTTGTCGCCCGACCTCATCTTGCTCGATTTTCTTATGCCTGAGATCAATGGTTTCGAAGTGACCAAGGCCCTGCGCGACAACGAACTTACGCGTAGTACGCCCATCATGGCCGTCACCTGCTTGTCGAAAGAGCAGGATATCGAGAGAATATTCGCCTGTGGAGCCGATGAATATTTGGCCAAACCGTTCAAGGTGGATCAACTCCTGGACAAAGTTCGCGAACTTATTGGCCGCGGCCGAGTAGTCGAATAGACCGCCGCATATCGAGGAGCACATGCAGGGCAGGACTCCCCGACGTGGAATCGAGCGGAAGATCCTGACCTCGATTCTGTCCGTCAGCATACTTCCTTTGATCGTCGCGCTGATTGTCGGCTTGTACATCGCGCGCGAAGGGCAGGGGAGTGCCGTGCGCCAAGCCCTGTTGACCGCCGCACAGCGCACCGCCAGCGGACTTCGCATCAGCGCCAACGACCGTCTTGAGCCGATTCGCATGCTCGCGGAGAACCCGCGTATCGTTGCCGCATTGACCCCAGACGCCCAGGGCCGCCCCACGGTGCTTGAATCCCCCGTCGTCCTCGAAGACATCACCCAATTGCTCAAGGGCCATGTCGGCGGCGACACCCCCGACCGCATGTCTCCCGTATATCACCTGTACGATGCAAAAGGGAACCTGGTCGCCAGCACGGATTCTTCCGTCATGCCGGACTTGTCCCCGGGGTTGCAGTGGGTTTCCCAAGGAATCACCAAGCCCGCGTATGTAGGCCTGGACCGTCTCACCGGCAAGAAGAGCTATGTCGTCAAAGCCGTGGCCCCTATTCGCTCGCTCGAGTACAAAGAAACCATCGGGTTTGTCTCCATCGTCTTCGACATCGACGTCATGCTCAAGTACGCATTTGGGTACGACCCCGAACGGGGACGCGAACCATCGAAGACCGACGTCTTCCACCTCGCCTACGAAGAGGGCGACGGTGCAATGACCTCGGCCCGTCTTGACGCAAAAGCCGACCTCGAGAGCCCCGTCCTCGTAACCGAACCCCTCGACGCCCGGCTTGCCTCGATCTTGCTGGATCCAAAGCAACCAAGCTCGGACTCCATTCGCGCCTTCGACTACGCCGCCGATGGCAAGCTCGTTCGCTCCTTCGTCGCCTATGATCGCCTGTTCGACAGTTGGCCGGTCTACGTGATCGTCAGCCGCCCCGCTTCCATCGTGTATTCCACCATCTATCTATGGGCGGTGCTCGCAATAGGCGGCTGCTTGTTGTTCATCGCGTTCCTGGGGCTCAACGCCTACCGGAACGTCCACAACAACATCGTCCGCCCCGTACTCCTTCTAAATGAAGGCGCTCAGATCATTGGACAAGGCGACCTGGAACTCAAACTGAAGATCGGCACCGGCGACGAAATCGAAGAACTCGCGAGTTCCTTCAACAAGATGGCCCTCGCACTGAAGGGCAACATCCGCCGCCTCGAAGAATCCGAAGAGCGATACCGAGGACTCGTTACCTCCATGCGCGATGGTATCGTGCAAACCGACTCTCAAGGCGTGATCGCGTTCCTGAATCCGGCGGGTCTCGAAATCTTCGGCTATCCCGCGCTCTCCGACGTCATCGGCGGAAACGTCAACTCCCTCTTCATCGACGAAGGCGACTTCATCACCTTCGCCGAGCAGCTTCAACGGCG
>JBHEKO010000551.1:0-2844 GCA_041859475.1 Candidatus Hydrogenedentales bacterium | reverse complement strand
TGTACGAAGCGGCGTCGTCGCCTTGCAGCCGGAAGAGCGCGGCCATTGGCGACTTCAGGCCGGCCGGTTGAGCGCCGGAATTCTCAAACTCCACCCATTGCCGCAGTATCGACGTGCCCGGAAACGCCAGGACGTGAAAGTGCGCAAGAATGTCCTCTCTCGCCAACGTCACATCCAACTGGACTGCTGGCCGCCCGCCCGACGCGACTTGCTGCGCGGCGGCTGACTTGAGCGTCCATTGGCTTTCCGCGTTATCAGCCGTAGAGACTACGCTTTCCGAGTCCAACGCGAAGGGCGCTGCCGCCGTGTTCGCATCCACGTATTCCAGTGGCGGCTCGCACGACTTGTTCACAAAACTGACCAACCGGAACATACTGTCGCGGCCATCGAACGTCATCTCGATCGCCTTCGTGCCGATGGTCCACACCAAGCCTTCGCCGCTGTCTCGGGCGTAGGCGTCGCCTACGGTGAGTTCCGTTGCCTCTGTGACTCCAGCCGAGAGCGCAAGGGCTGCAATCACGAGAGAGAACCGGATCGAGAGTCGAAACTTCATGCCATGTTCCTTACTGCTGAACTGAACCCCGGCTGGAATGTGGTGATGCCCCCGCACGTCTCTCGGGAGATGGTACCCTTTTCGCCTGTTCTATTGCGCTCTTCGCGCACTGGAGAAGCGACACGCCTCGATTCGACGCGAACCGCGGTTTGACGGAACTCCATCCGAAGATTAGGGTTATACAGAGGGAAGGGGCGTGCCTTATCGTGCACTTCCCGGGAGGGACTTGTTGTGTCGAAGCTCACAGTAACGGCAATCGCCGTATTGACACTCTTGCTGTCGGTGCAGACGTGGCGTTTGCACACGGCGCAGGGAGCACTCCAAGACGCGCGCGCGATCCGGGAAGCTCCCGCACGAGTGGACGTGGCCGCGAGCGACAAGAAGCAGGTTCGTTCGGAATCCATCGCCGCGTCCTCCACCGAGCGCTTGCTGCACGATGCCCCGGAGCCCGCTTCGGACAATCCCATCGCCAAGGCCCTGGCCGCCTTTGCCTCCACGGGGAAAGAATCGAAGGCCTCTGCCCGAGTCGATACAGACGCCAAGACCGGCAAACGCTCCCTGGCAAAGGTCGTGCGCGTCATGCAAAAACACGGCGACAATTCCAAGGACAAGTCCCAAAAGAAGGACGCCTCCGAGGCCAGCCGCCAAATCGCCTCCGCCCGCCAATCGCTCCGGCAGGGCGACTACGCCTCGGCCCTGGCGCAGCTCCAGACGGCGGAGCAATCCGCTTCGCTGAACGGCAAGGAGTACAAGGCGCTGGCCCAGGCCTACAACGACCTCGGCATGGCCGATGAAGCCCTGCGCACCTACCAAGACTGGTCGCACGCGCACCCCAACGACCCGCAATCCTACCTCAGCCTCGCCCGCGCCTACGAGTCGCTCGGCATGAATACAGAGGCCGCGAGCCAATTGGCGCTTTACCAAGAAATGGCCGGAGGCAAGACGGATTCCTACGCCAACGCCGCCGCCCTGTATCGCCGCCTGGGGATGACGTCGCAAGAGGGCGCACTCCTGAGCGACTGGGTGGGTACGTCGCCCGGTTCCACCCAAGCGCACTTGGCGATGGCCGACTATTACCGCCGCACCGGCAACCTGCCTTCCGCCATGGCCGAATACCAGAGCATCCTCCAGACCGCCCCCGGCAACGTGAACGCCCACATGAACCTGGCCCAAACCTACCAGCAAATGGGCCAATACGCCGAAGCCCAAGCCGTCCTCGTTTCCGCCCTCCAACTCCAACCCGGCAATGCCGACATCTACCTCCGCCTCGGCGAATCTTACCGCAGAAGCGGCGACCTCTCGTCGGCCATCGGCACCTACCAGTCCGTCGTCTCAATGGAACCCGGCACCACCCAAGCCGTCCGCGCCCAACAACAGATCGCGCGAATTCAGCGGCAGGTGAATCAGGCGGCACGGCCGGCTTCGTAGGAGAGAGCGTATGACGAGGCGGGGAACTGCCCTTTGAATCTAGTGAACCCTCAAGATACACAAGCGCATAGCATACCATTCACTCTCGCGGCGATTGTGGCTGGTTTGTTTCACCATACGGCAAAGACTCTTCCCGAACCACAGCCGTGCCTGATTCGCTTTGAATCGTGGCGTTACGGATAGCGATTGCCCGTTCGCGCAAAGTGTCTAGCATCCTCAGCTTTTCCGCGACAGGGAGTGAGGCAAGCTTACGGCGGGTCGCCAACTTGCTTTCGAGGATCTTCTCGAAATCGAATGTCATTGTGCATCGCCCAAGAATTGTTTATGGAAGCGTTGCCCTGCTTGGGTCATCGTGTGACGTTCATGAATAGCTTAGAAACCCGAGACATCAAGTATACGTGATTCGGCGGGCCAAGCGGCGGATGCTGCCCCCCCCCACGCTTCAAATTGTTCGCACCTTCCTTACGTTCGCACGCGCCTATTTGCGCTCTTTCCCTGCCCTGACACCCTCCCCGCCGCATGCTCTCTATGCCTACCCTAATTCGCGTGTTGCAAACCCACGTGCATCACGGCATGCTTACCTCATTCGCGGGGAATTCCACATCAGGGAAACTGGAGTAGGGGCGATCTGCTTCCGGTCGAATAGGGGTCAGAGTATGAGAAGTGCAAACAGGGTCATCTTGTGTGGCGTCGCTTTGTTCTCCGCTGTCACGGCATCAGCGGAATTGCAGAACGTCGAAGTGGGCGGCAAGCTCGAAATCTACGGAGTGTGGTACTCCGATATCTTCGAGCCTTCCTGGGGTACGGAGCGAATTCCTTCCTTCTTCCTGCCGTATCGCCCGATTGGCCCGGATGGGACCGTT
>JBHEKO010000524.1:0-3243 GCA_041859475.1 Candidatus Hydrogenedentales bacterium | reverse complement strand
GTGAAGCCGAGGGAATCGAGCAACGTCTGCACGGTGGTACCGCCGGCAACTTCGCGCTTCTCGCCGTTCAAGGTGATTCGCATGCTTCCTCCTACCTTAGGCCTTTAGCAGAACCGAAGACTCTATTGTGTCGTGGCAACGCCCGCGAACCCGTAATCGTAGTCTTTCCAGACCGGCTCGTAGCCAAACGAACGAATTGCCGCTGCGACTTCCGCGGGCGTGCGCGTGTCTTCCACTTCGAATTGTTCGAGCGTGTCTTCGCCGTGCGTGGCATAGCCGCCGGGGCGCGTGGACGAGCCCGCGCTCATCATGGTCACGCCGAGGGGGATCAATTGGTCGCGGAACGGCGGGCGTTCGCGCGTGGAGATCGTGATCCCGGCTTCGGGCAGAAAGAGGCGCGACGCGAGCATGAGTTGCACGAGGTCTTGGTTGGACACCGTGCGTGGAATGCTGAATCGTTCGGGCGTGTGCTGAAGGCGCGGAAACGAAATGCTGACGTCGCTTTGCCAGCAGGTCTTTTGCAGGTAGCGCGCATGCAGGGCTGTCCAGAAGAGGTCGATGTGCGAGTCGAACAATCCGAGCAAGGCGCCCACGCCGAGGCGGCGCGCGCCCGCGCGTCCGGCCCGTTCGAGCGCGTCGAGGCGGAAGCGGTAGTCCATCTTCTCTCCTTTGAGATGGACCTTCTCGTAGGTGGCCTTGTCGTAGGTCTCCATGTAGAGCGTGACGCCTTCGAGGCCGCGGTCGACCATCATGCGGTAGTCGTCTTCGCTGAGCGAGTAGACCTCGATGGAGATGGACGGGAAGTACTCGCGGGCGATGCCGACGGCGTCGGCGATTTGACTGGGGGGCACGGCGCGCCGCGCCTCCCCCGTGAGCAGCAGGAGGCTTTGGAATCCTTGTGCGGCGAGTACTTCGCATTCGCGGCGCGTCTCCGCGTCGGTGAGGGTGAGGCGCTTCTCCTTGTTGCCCGAACGCACGGAGTATCCGCAGTAGGTGCAGTCCGCGCCGCACACGTTGGAGATGTAGATGGGCACGTACATTTTGATGACGCGTCCGAAATGGCGGCGCGTGAGGCGATGCGCTTCCTGGGCCATCGGTTCCAGGCGGTCCAGTGCGGCGGTGGACAGCAGGGCGCAGAGGTCTTGCGGCGAGCGGTCGTCGCGCGCGATGGCTCGGTCGACGTCGTCGATGGTGGCGGATTCGATGCATGCCCGGACCCGTTCCGCGGGCCAGGCTTCCAATTCGGTCAAGAACGACATGGTCTGTTGGGATCTCCAAATGGGCAATGGCTCTACCAGGTATAACGCCGGAGGAAGCCAAATCAGTTGAGCTACGGGACAATCTCAAAGAGCCGCCTGGAAGGCGGCGTTACAAATCAGTGCAAGAGCTACAACTTATTCAGGAAACCGGTCAGAGGCGATGAGGCCTCGGCGGTGCTTCGTTCGGGACCCAACCCGGCGCGGTAGGCGATGCGGCCTGCGTCCGTCGCAAGGGCAAACGCGCGGCCCATCGCTTCGTGGTCCGTCGCGTCGGCGAGGGCGGTGTTGACGAGCACGGCGTCCGCGCCAAGTTCCATGGCCTCGGCGGCGTGGGACGGCGCGCCGAGCCCGGCGTCGACCACCACGGGGACCTTGGCCTGTTCGATGATGATGCGAATCATGTCGCGTGTCTTCAACCCGCGATTGCTGCCGATAGGCGCGCCCAAGGGCATCACCGTCGCCGTGCCCAGTTCCTCAAGGCGTTTCGCGAGGATCGGGTCGGCCTGGATGTAGGGAAGCACGATGAAGCCTTCTTTGATGAGCATTTCCGCGGCGCGCAGGGTCTCGATGGGGTCGGGCAAGAGGTAGCGCGGCTCGGGCGTCAATTCCAGCTTGACCCACGGTTCGCAGCCCGCGGCGCGCGCCAGCTTCGCGAGCCGGACGGCCTCGTCCGCGGTACGCGCACCAGACGTGTTCGGCAACATCAGGTGCCGCCTTGGATCGATGACCGACAAAATGCTGTCACCGCTGGGATTGTTGAGGTCCGCGCGCCGGAGCGCCACGGTTACGATCTCCGCGTCGCACCCTGCCAAGGCCTCTTTCAAGGCCTGGCTGGACGGAAACTTTCCGGTGCCGACCATGAGCCGGGAACGAAATGTACGGCCTGCGATTACGAATGGGTCCGCGGGCGTTGTGGTCTGTTGCGTCATTGTGTTTCTGCTTGAGTCGCCCTATATGGTTTCAGGGCGCGCCTTTCTAGTTCCAAAGAGTGATTTGTACTTCTATCCGGCATCTTCCTGCATTCTTTCGCGGAGGCTCACTTGCCATTCCTGGTGCTGCAGGTGCAACAGCTTGTTTGGCAAGCCGCAAAACGGAATTTGAGATTTGAAATTTCAAATTTCAAATTTGAAATACCCACTGCGTCTCCGCTCACTGCGTTCGCTCCGCTTGCGTCAGTCCCCGCTTTCCGCAACGGCAATTCGCGCGGCGGGGAATTCGCATGGTGTGTAGGCGCATGGTGTCGCCGTCAACGCGATGCAAACGCCCGGAGCCGTCGGCCTGGGGTTTCCATTGGCCGACAATATAGCGAATGATCTCCATCGCCTGGACGCTTCCCAGAATCCCGGGGACGGCTCCCAGCACGCCCAGTTGCCCGGTCGTCGGGACGCCTTGCGGGGCATGCGGCACGGCGCACCGGAGGCATGGGGTCTGGCCGGGGACCACAAAGAGCGCCTGTCCGGACATGGCCAGAATGCCCGCCGTTGCGAACGGCTTGCGCAGTTCCACGCATGCGTCGTTGATGACGTATTTCGACTCGAAATTGTCGGTCGCCTCGACGACCGCGTCGTAGGCCGACAAGATATCGTCCGAATTCTCCCGGGAAATGCGCACCTGCGACGTGTGAACGGTCACGTCCGGGTTCAGCGCCGACAGGGTTTCGGCGGCGGAGTCAATCTTTGTGCGTCCCAGGCGCGGCGTGGAATGCAGCACCTGCCGTTGGAGATTGGAAAGCTCGACCACGTCCGAATCGAACAACCCCAAAGTGCCGACGCCCGCCGCCGCCAGGTAATAGCCCACCGGGCTACCGAGTCCGCCCAGACCGACAATCGCCACGCGCGCCGCCGCCAACCGCTCCTGCCCGGCTTCGCCGAGGCCGGGTATGAGCAGGTTGCGTTCATAGCGGGTGCGCTGTTCTTGGGTAAGGGGCATGTCCTCTGAACTCTCTGGTTTCGCGTCCCCCGGATGCTCCGGCCAACCCTGCTGG
>JBHEKO010000383.1:0-11223 GCA_041859475.1 Candidatus Hydrogenedentales bacterium | reverse complement strand
AGGTGCAACAGTGCATGTTGCCGAAGCTGAAGAACTCGGATGGGTTGCCGGCTTGTGTGACGCAGGAGCTTCCGGCGGAGTTGCGAGTGAATGGGGGGAAGTGAAGAAAAGGACCCAAAGGACCAAAGCGACCTAAAGGACCGAGACGGGCCAAGGACGGAGACGATTTATCTGAGGAGGCTAAGCGCCGGTATGGAAGCGAGTGCGTTGCTAAGAGCGGGGTTGCGCGCTTTCCGTTTGGCGGCTATCATTCATTGGTAGCGTTTCAGTGCCGGGGTGACAGGAGGGATGTCGTGGAACGATTAATGCTTCGAGATGCCGTGGCGCGAATTGGCGATTTGCCGACGTTGCCGACGGTGCTCAATAGTATTTTGGACGCGTTGACCGAGCCTGAGACGTCCGCCTTGGACCTTGGCAGGCTTATTGCCGCGGATCAGAGCCTTTCAGCGACGCTGTTACGGCAGGCGAATTCGGCGTATTACGGCTTTTTCCGTACGATCAGCAGCGTGCCCAACGCGGTGGTCGTGCTTGGATTTCGCGAAGTCCAGAATTTGGTATTGACGGCGTCCGTATTCCGCGCATTCCCGTCGAAGGACTCCGCCTACGACCGCAATCAGCTCTGGCGCCATTCGCTGGCAACGGCGATGTTGTGCGAGCGTCTGGCGAAAGCACTGCGCTTTTCGCCCGATCCTGCTTCCTTCAGCGCCGGTTTGCTGCACGATATCGGGAAAGTCGCTCTGGACTCCATCTATCCGAAGGCCGTGGCGGAGATCGTTACGCGGTCGCGCGACGAGCAACGCCCCGTGCGCGAAATTGAAAAGGAAGTACTCGGCCTGGACCACGCGGAAATTGGGGGAGCGCTGGCTGTGCACTGGAATCTGCCCATTGCGCTTTCCGATGCTATCCGCTGGCACCACGAGCCGGAATCGGCGACCATCTCGCAGCAGCTTGCGTGCATGGTGGCCGTTTCGAACTATCTTGCCTATCTCGCGGGGTTGGGAGAAACGAATATGGGTCCGGGGATCGAAGTCCCAAGCACGGCCATCCAGAGCCTGGGCGTGACGGATGAGATCTCGAAGACTCTCGTGGAAGAGATGCAGGGCGCGAATGCCCGCGTCGACGCGTTGCTGGGAGCGGTTACCGCAGAATCGTGACACGCTCTGTCACTCAGCTCCGGGGTCGGGATTTGGATTCAGCGCCCAGCCACAATCGTCTTATGCCCGGCGGCTCATACGTTCGGGAGTTGTACAGGCCATGGAAAGTCTGCACCTATTTCTTGGGAATCGGTGTGCTTGCCTGCTGTTCCGAAATCCTCCGGATTTCCGATTGGGACATCGGGATCAGCCTCCTCATGGGGACGTTGACCTACGTCTGCGCACCGTGGAGCGTGGAGATGATGGTAAACGCCGCACGCCGACGAACCAGGGGCTGGCTCTTGCGAATATTGGCAGGTCTTGCGCTCGCCTGGGCGGTAGTTGATTTATCTTACTGGGCGTACAACGCAGCCATGGGGCACCAAATATTTCGGTGGCTTAACTTCAAGATATCGTTTCCGCTCTATTTTGTCCTCGGGATCGTGTGGAGTTATCGAGGGTCGCTGCGAGACACGTTGAGAAGCACAAGTCAGTGAGCTTAGAGAGTCGGGGAAATGCTCCGCAATACGCCTATTTCCCGAGCTCTCGTGTGATGGCCTGGCGTAGCGGTTCGAGGGACGGCAGGTGTTCGGCGGGCGCCTCGAAATAGGCCTCGGCCCACTTCAGTACGGTCTCGATGACTTGCGTACGCCAGCGGGTCTCGGGGCGGCTCAATTCATCGCGCAAAAACAGAATATCCCGAAGGAGGCACTTGCGCTCATCGCCATCGAGGGGTGCGAACTCCGCTTCCTGAAGTAGCTGCTCCATCAGCGCGGGGACATCGGCCAGAGCCGATTCGAGTTCGTCCGGTTGCGGGGGGAAGCGCAGGTTGAACTCGTACCGGTTCTCGACCAAGTCGATTCCATTGGCCGTAATGCGCGCCGCGGCAAACCAAGGCGGATTGTAGCCTATCATCAATTCCACGAAGGCCTTGTCGCCCAGGTAGTGAATGTTCGCAAGGAGGTCTTCGCGGGGAATCGTTCCATCCTCCAGGACATCCTCGGGCGTGAGCATTTCGAGAGGGTCCTTGAGATAGTGCTCGTAGAGGATCGTCAAGAGCCTGCGACGTACGGACTTGGGCGTCATAGTGGACATGGGACCGGATTATAGCAGCCTGCGGCGTGGGACAAAAGGGGCAATATTCCGGGGTCGTTTACCTTAACGCAGGGCACCTCAGGTTATACTTGCATTTGTTGATTAGATTGGTATACAATGCATTTCAAGTTCCGGACGCGCGGACGCAATGCGAGTCATTGACTCAACCGTAGCAGGGTGTTACCATCGCGCAATCCTTCCCTGAACCGGCGGCTGATTTTGTGGCCGAATTGGTATGTGCGGCGGGAACTGGTGTGCATCAACTCAAACTGTGCAAAGACCTACCTATTGCGGAGGACGACTGAAATGCGAGTGTATGAAGACGCCAGTTTTAGCATTGGCAATACCCCTCTGGTTCAACTTCAGCGCCTTGGAAAAGGACTTAAGGGCAAGGTTTTCGGGAAGGTTGAGGGACGGAATCCCGCCTACAGCGTCAAGTGCCGAATTGGGGCCGCGATGATCTGGGACGCGGAGAAGCGCGGGGTTCTGAAACCCGGTGGGACGCTTGTGGAGCCGACTTCCGGAAATACGGGGATTGCATTGGCCTTCGTTGCGGCGGCTCGCGGTTACAAGCTGGTGCTGACGATGCCGGAGACGATGAGTCTTGAACGCCGGGCCATGCTGAAGGCCTTTGGGGCGCAGTTGGTGTTGACGCCGGGAGAGAAGGGGATGCCGGGGGCAATCGCCCAGGCAGAAGCGATCCTACAGGAGCATCCGGACTATTTCTTGCCGCAGCAGTTCAAGAATCCGGCGAATCCCGAGATACATTTCAAGACGACGGGGCCGGAGATCTGGAACGACACGGACGGTCAAATTGACGTGTTGGTGTCGGGAGTCGGTACGGGCGGGACAATTACGGGGATCTCGCGTTACATCAAGCAGGAGAAGGGGAAGAAAATCCTCTCCGTCGCGGTTGAACCTACAGCTTCGCCGGTGTTGTCGGGCGGGAAGCCTGGGCCGCACAAGATTCAGGGGATCGGCGCGGGGTTCAAACCGGACGTGCTCGACATGAGCATCGTAGACCGCATAGAACAAGTTACTAATGAGGAGGCCTTCGAGACGGCGCGGCGGTTGACGCGCGAGGAAGGCCTTATCTCCGGGATAAGCTGCGGCGCGGCCGCGGCGGTGGCCGTGCGGCTCGCAGCGCAGGACGAGTTTGCGGGCAAAACGATTGTTGTGATACTTCCGGATTCGGGCGAGCGGTACCTTTCGACGCCATTGTTCGAGAACTAAACGAGTAGGGAGACACCATTGATGTCCGAGAATACATTGGGTTTGGGGACCTTGGCGTTGCATGGCGGGCAGACGCCCGATCCGACGACAAACGCGCGCGCGGTGCCCATATACCAGACGACTTCGTACGTTTTCGACAGCCCCGAACACGCAGCGCGGCTCTTCGGTTTGGAAGAGTTCGGCAATATTTATTCGCGCATCATGAACCCAACGGTAGACGTATTCGAGAAGCGGATGGCTGCGCTCGAAGGCGGCGTCGGCGCGCTTGCGCTTTCGTCGGGATCATCCGCCGTGACGTTGGCGTGCTTGAACATCTGCAAATCGGGACAGAACTTCGTGTCGTCGTCGTCGCTGTATGGCGGCACTTACAATCTATTCGCACACACCTTCAAGGATTTTGGTATCGACGTGCGGTTTGTCGATGCGAGCGACGCGAAGAATTTCGCGAAGGTCATCGATGACAAGACGCGTTTCCTGTATTTGGAGTCCATTGGCAATCCCGCGGGAGACGTGGCGGATTTCGAGGCGATAGCGAAGATCGCACATGACCACGGCATCCCGCTGATTGTGGACAGTACCGTGACCTCGCCGTTGTTGTTCCGTCCGTTCGACCACGGAGCGGATATCGTGGTGCATTCGGCTACGAAGATTATCGGCGGCCACGGCACGAGCATCGGCGGAGTAATCGTCGATAGTGGCAAGTTCGACTGGAACAATGGGAAGTTCCCTGAGCTCACGGAACCGAGCGAGAGCTACCACGGTTTGAAGTTCTACGACGCGCTGAAGCCGATTGGCAACATTTCGTACATTATCAAGGCGCGCGTGACGTTGCTGCGCGACTTGGGGCCGTGCCTCTCGCCGTTCAACGCGTTCCTGCTATTGCAGGGGTTGGAGACGCTGCATCTGCGCGCGCCGCGGCATTGCGAAAACGCCCTGAAGCTGGCGCAGCATCTTGAGGCGCACCCGAGCGTGGAATGGGTGAACTATCCAGGACTGAAGAGCCATCGCGACTTTGCGCGGGCCCAGAAATATCTTCCAAAGGGCCAGGGCGCGATCTTCGTGTTTGGCATCAAGGGCGGGCTCGAAGCCGGGAAGAAGTTCATCAGCAACGTGAAGCTGGCGTCGCATCTGGCGAACGTGCTGGACGCAAAGACGCTGGTCATTCATCCCGCGTCGACGACGCATCAGCAGCTCAATGCCGAGGAGCAGGCGGCGGCCGGCGTCACGCCGAACATGGTGCGCGTGTCGGTGGGACTGGAAGACATCGCGGACATCATTGCCGACTTCGACCAGGCGTTGGCCGCGGCGAGCAAGTAGAAGCTATGGAGTCCTGATGCCTCCAACCGGTTTAGAGTTAAGCGTCGAACCGAGATTATGCGGTGGCCATGGCTGACGAAGGTTCGGTCGGAATAGTCGAAACGAAGACCTTCACGTTTGCGCAACCTCCTAACGCGATGGAGTTGGACTGCGGGCGGAAGCTGGGTCCGGTTACGCTTGCTTACGAGACGTATGGCGAGCTGAATGCGGACCGGTCCAATGCGGTTCTGATTGTGCATGCGTTATCGGGAGACGCGCATGCCGCGGGGTTCCAGTCCGCGGACGACCGAAAGCCGGGTTGGTGGGACAACATGATCGGGCCCGGGAAGGGGTTCGACACCAACAAGTATTTTGTGATTTGCTCGAACGTGCTCGGTGGATGCCAAGGCTCCACCGGGCCGTCTTCTATTAATCCGGAGACAGGCAAACCCTACGGCCTGTCGTTTCCCATCATCACGATCGGCGACATGGTTCGAGCGCAGCGCGAGTTGATCCGGCACCTTGGCATCGAGAAGTTGCTCTCCGTCGCGGGCGGGTCCATGGGCGGCATGCAGGCGTTGGAATGGATGACCCGTTTCCCGGAGATGATGAAGTCGTCGATCGTCATCGCGTCCACGCCGCTCTTGAATGCACAAGGTATCGCGTTCGACGCAGTTGGACGGCACGCGATTCAGGCCGACCCCGCGTTTAATGAGGGCGACTATTACGACAACGAGGAGCATCCGGCGACGGGGCTGTCGATTGCGCGCATGCTTGCGCACATTACGTATCTATCGGATGCGTCGATGCGCGCGAAGTTTGGGCGGGCGTTGCGCAAAACCGAGCGTTACAGCTTCGATTTCGGCAGCGAGTTCTCCGTCGAGACGTACCTTGACTATCAGGGAGAGCAGTTTGTCAATCGCTTCGATGCGAACAGCTATCTTTACATCACGAAGGCGATCAACTACTTCGACGTAGCGGCGCCCTATGGTTCGCTCGACAATGCAATGGCGCGCGTGAACTGCAAGGTGATGGTTCTGTCTTATTCCTCGGATTGGCTCTATCCCGCGTATCAATCCCAGGAAGTCGTGAACGCGCTTACGCGTCAACGCAAAGACGTCACGTACTGCAATATTCTGTCGGACTATGGGCACGACGCGTTTCTGCTCGAAGTCGATGTGATGAAGAAGATCATCAGCGGTTTCCTGGAGAATACGCAGCATCCCGTGAATGAGCGGCGGGGCGGGCCGGCGAAAGCGGATTCCGAAGCCGAGCTCGGGCCGGCTCCGGCTATATCGTCGAGCATTTACGAAGGCCACCGCGTCGACTACGACATGATTGTCGATTTGGTGGACAGCGGTAGCCGCGTGCTGGATATTGGATGCGGCGACGGCGAGTTGCTTGAGGATCTGATCACGCAGCGGCGCGTGAACGGAATGGGGCTGGAGCTTGCGCAAGGCAATATCGTGAGCTGCATACGACGGGGGATTTCCGTCGTGCAGGCCGACGTCGACCAAGGGTTGCCGGGCATGCCCGACGACAGTTTCGACTACGTGATCCTGAGCATGACGTTGCAGGTTATCCGCAAACCGGAGCAGGCGCTAAATGAAATGCTTCGGGTTGCGCGCAAGTGCATCGTCAGCTTTCCGAACTTCGGATTTTGGAAAGTGCGCGCGAAAATGCTGGCGCTTGGACGCGCGCCGGTTACGCGCAACCTGCCGTATGCGTGGTATGTCAGCCCGAATAGGCACGTACTCGCCATCAACGACTTTCGCGAGTTCTGTGCGTTGCGCGGCATTCGCATTGAGCGTGAAATACCGCTGAATCGGAAAGGGCTAGGCTGGTCGGCGCGCATGTGGCCTAACCTGCTCGCGGACGAAGCGGTTTACGTCATTACGCGGCGATAGGCGTTCTCGCCACGGTAGAACCAGCGGCCTTTCCTTACTCGCCTGAATCCGTCACGGGATCTCGTATCGTTCCGGCAGATCGAGGAAGACGCGCACAAGCGCGGAGGCAACCTGCGGTGTGTCGGCTCCAACACGGACCGTGTGCTCGCCCCCTTCAATCGCAATCGTCTCCGGCGCATCTCCAAGTGACTCGGGTTCGGCAAACGTGGGACCGTAGCGCCGCCACGCTTGGTCTGGATAGAGGAACGCGAATTGTCCCGCTGCAAGCGATCCGGCGAAGGCGACGCGACGGCCATCGACTTCGAGCCACGGATTGCTCAGGGCTTGCGCGTCTACTGCGCGCAGGGCTTTGACGTCGTCGATTGCGCACGTGACCGCGCCGTTGGCGGGGAGGCCGTTGTAGTAGAAGCTCAAGGTGCGCACCTGGCTGTAGTCCATGGGATCGTTCTCGGGGCGCGGCAATTGCTGATATCGCCACCCCGTGTAATCGTTTGCGATGTAGTAGTCGGTGGCTTTGGAACCGTCGGTGAGTTGCAGCTTGAAACTGCCGCCTTTTGCGTCGCCGCGCAACCAGAATCCGATTGCTTTGAACCAGGAGAGGTCGAGCGGAGGATCGAAGACTTTGGTGATCACGGACCAACCGTCGAGTGTGCCGAGGGAACTTGTGGCGGTGTATACGGCGCAGGACTGCCCTTCGGGGGCATCTTGCGCCAAAGCAACGTGGTGTGTGACTCCATTGAGCGTAGCGCCGCCTTGGCCCTGTTCGATGATCGGCACGGGCGCACCGGGCGGGGGCGTGTTGAGGTACGGAGCGAGATCATCGAAGGTCTCGAGCGTGAGGGCGCCTGCGTCGCGGTACGACGGGCCAGGCGCAAGCCACTGCCCATGAACTACGCGAAACTGCACGCCCAGTTTTGCCGGACCATCCGGGACGCGCACGGTCCAGGTGCTGCTTGCAGGGTCCGTGGTGTTGAAGGTGCGCCACGGTTCGTAATCGACGCGTTGAAAAGCCTCATGGCCGGTGTCGCCGACCAGGCGAAACTCCCGGCGGTGACCCCGCAGGGCCTCGCGTTCTTCAGGCGTCTTTTGTCCCGCTAACACGGGAGCAACGCGCAGGCGCTCGCGCATGTCTCCGGGGACGCGGCCCGAGAGGCGCAATCGTTCGTAGCGGGAAATCAGATCGAGGATTTCGCCGGTGAATGGATGGTTGCGTGCGGCCTGGAGCGAGACCTGAAAGGACATCGAGGAGTTATATCCGATGGTGGCTCCGAGGATGTATTCGAACATGTCCGGGGCGGCGGTGGGGTCATAGCCGTAGTACCAGCCAATGTCGAGGGGCATGGCGTCTCGTTTCAATCCGTCGAAACCTCCGGACCGTTCGTCGAGATAGGCTTTGAGATCGTCGTGGCCGTCGGCGGAGGCGCTGCGCGAGAGCATGTGCCAGGAGTAGTGCGAGTAACTGCTGGCTTGGAGAAGGATGTCCTTGCGCGCGAGCTTGTCGTAGTAACCTTTGATGAGGCGGGCGTTGTAGTACCAGTGTTCGCCCTGGAGCCATTCGGAGCCGTCGAAGTAGAGCATGTCCACGTCGCAGGCGTTGGCGATTTTGGCCATGTTCGTAGTGACTTCATCGAAGAGAGTTGAGTCCATATCGTGTAGGAAATAGCCGTAGGTGCGCTTGAGGTGGCGGATAGTGTCGCCTTTGGCATGGGGGGCGGCGACGGTGCCGAGATGGCCGCGTTTGCACTCCGTGAAGCCGAAGGGGGCTTCCATGGCGCGTGTGCCGTAGGCGATAAGCTCGTCGCCAATTTGGATGACGGTGCCTTCGCTCATATAGCCAAGGTCAACGGCGACGAAAGCGTCGGGGGCGGTTGGCGTCGGGATGAAATCGGTTGAAGCATCGATGTTGTCTGCGAGATCGATGGAGGCGTCGCGCACGATGCGCGGATCGGGTATCGGCGTCAGGTACGGATCGTTGAGATAGATCGAAGCGCCGAGGAAATGAAATCCCACGCGGAAGCCGTCGTTTTTGAATCGCTGCACGGTGCGAACGAGGGTGTCGAGTCCGCCTGGAAAGGCCTTGTCGTTGACTTCAAAGTGTCCCGTCGAGCGGGTCCATGAGTCTTGGAGGATGAGTATGGTTCCGAAGCCACCGCGACGCGCCAGGGCAACGACATCGTCATATTCGGGTTCGCTGAAACTCGTGATGAATAGATAGGATTGCTTGGTGAGAGGAGAGGTCTTGATTGGTTGTCCTTCAAACGTGGGACTCGGCAGTCCCGCGGCGACTTCGAAGCGATGCATGACATCGTAGAAGGTGTCGTTGGAGGAGACGAGGACTCCGAAACGCGCGGGCGTCAGACCGTGGGTTGCAAACGTCTCCAGTTTAAGGTTGGGCATTGGGTCGAGAAAGAACTGCGACGTGTCTGCCTCAAAGTCCTCAAGGAGTTGGGCCTCCTCGTGACCATTGCGCTCCACGATGGCATCGATTTGGTCGATAAGGCAGGTGACGGTTTTGCCGGCGGGCAATCCATTGTAATAGAGATTCAGCGCCGAGACATGCGATGGATTCAGCGTGTTATAGGTGCTTTCGGCGACGGTGACCTGCTGCCAGCCTGTAAACGTGATGGGAATGTACGTGTCGCGATACCCGCCGGTGCCGTCATAGAGTTGGATCTTGAGAGCCTCGCCTTGTCCGTCGCCGTGTACCCATGCGCGAATCGCCTTAATCCCGGTGAGGTCCACAGGCCTTTGGAATGTCCTTCCGCAAACGCTCCAACCTTGCTCTTTGGAATCGGCTGTTGCGGTGAACTGTGCCGCGCCTGTCCCCGACTTGGCGTCGGTGGTGGCGGTGATCGTGTGCGAGCAACCGGGGCGGTCCCCCTTATTGCTGTTGAGCGTGTACGAGAATGCGTGGACGTTGGGTTCCGCCGCGGAGAGGGTCACAATGTGGGTAGGCGTGCGCGCGGCGTTGACGTTGGCCATGAGTTCGGCATCGTGCGGCACGGTCAGGCTGAATACGTTTACGCGCGTGGTTTCCTTCGGGGCGTCAAGCTGGATTAGGTCAAAGACCGCGAACCCGTCGCTTGCCTTTACCGAGAACGTACACGAATAGCCGCCGGCGAACTCCGCGCGCAAGGAGTCGCCGTCGCGCTCCACGGATTCGGGGGTGAGATAGCCAGCAGGACCGTCAAGGCCGACAATTGGCTGATCGGATGCTGGCCACTTCACATCAGCAGGGGAGAAGTCCAGTGTCGCATAGCCTTTGGAGTCGATGATGAGCTTTGCCGTGCCGAGATCGAAGGCAGTGTCGGCATGGGCGAAGCACGAACCCAATAGAGCCAGCATGACGAAACGAACGACACCTTTGCGCATGTGATTTCCCCCCGGAGCAGTGATGGACCTTGTAAACAGGAACCGGCACGAGCCGCGAAGGACGGACTCGTGCCGGTGGTACTTTAAGTCAGTCTTTCAGTTCGCGAACCCAAACGTTCCGGAAAAGGACGGGGTTGCCGTGATCTTGTAGCTCGATGGGGCCTTTGTCGCCGTGGGGCGTATAGGGCGTAATGGAATGCTGTCCGCGCCAGCCGGTGCCGCCGGTCAACTGATAATTGTCATGGACGAGAACGCCGTTGTGGAACACGGTGAAGGTGGCAGGCTTGACGACCTTCTTGCCTTTGAAGACGGGGCGATGGAAGACGATATCGTAAGACTGCCATTCGCCTGGCTTGCGGCACGCGTTTACCAAGGGCTTGTTTCTGCCGTAGAGCGCCGAGCACTGGCCGTCGAAGTAGGTCGTGTTATTGAAAGAGTCGAGTACTTGAACTTCATAGCGACCCATGAGAAAGACGCCGCTATTGCCGCGGCCTTGGCCTTCCCCCTCGGGAGGCGTAGGCGTAGCAAATTCGACGTGCAATTGGCACGAGCCGAATTCCTGCTTGGAGCGGATCATTCCCGAGTCTTTCGTGGGCGACATCGCGCCGTTGTTCACGATCCACTTGGTCGCTTCACCTTCCTTGGTGGCGGTCCAATTGGAAAGGTCTTTGCCGTCAAACAGAACTACGGCGTCGGACGGGGCCGTGCCGGGGACTTCTTGGGAACTGGGGGTGCCGGGCGTGATGATGGGTGGAGGGGACGACTTGGCGGGGTCTGTTTCGTGGACCATGACGCCGTCAATGGTCATGTACCAGACTTCTTCCATCTTGCCTTCGCTGTTCTTCTCCATCTTCGACCATTCCTTGATCTTCGGTTTTGGAGATTTCGCGTCGGCGTAGGGCGCTACGCACACTATGAGCGCCGCGCACATCGCCAGCCAGACCAGTCGACGTTTCATTGTCATTTCTCCTCGCGGTTGAGGGCGTGGAGTATTCCCCGAGCCACCCCATACCATGTGCAATGCGCTTGTGCGGTCTTTCTCACTCTGGAAAAGACCTTCGATACGCGTTTGGCAATAGCCTACGCGATTCGTGGGGGCTATCTCTAGTTGGACGGGAGGATGCCGGTACTCTGAGGAGCGTCTGGAGGACGGCGGTCCAAAGGGTTGAGGAAATGCATGCGGGAGG
>JBHEKO010000356.1:0-7512 GCA_041859475.1 Candidatus Hydrogenedentales bacterium | reverse complement strand
CGCTTACGGAATCCTGTATCCGTTACTACTCACGAGTGACGTTCGGGAGCGGTTGCTCGTGGGCTACTTCGTTGTTGCCCCCAATCATCACTCCACATTCTTCTGGGTTGACAATTCTCTTAGTCATCCTGTGACGAAGGTCGTCTGGACACTCGACCCAATATCAGAAGTCGAGTCTGTGCAGGAGCTTCGTACCTGGCTCAAGCTTCTAGGAATGAAAGAGCTGGCCTACAGCGATATTGAGGTGTTCAAGGATGCTGATGGCTTCTACCTCGAACCTGATAGGGGGTTCATTGAATACCAGATGCAGACCCATCGCATGCACATGGACGTTGACCTCCGTGGGAAAGCTCGCGAGACGGCAGAAGACTATATTAATAGTGCGCTAACCAGATATCCACAATAAGTACAGTCAAGATTCGAGAGGGCGTTCTGCATAGCTGACCTTGAGCGCGAAGTCCTGCCTTTGCGCCCGTTCTCCGCCGGCACACCTGTCGTCAGCGGGCGTCTTCGCCAATTGCGCAGTCTCCTCGTTGTGGCGTGGGGGTCTCTCGACCGCGCCACACGCCCGGCCGGCAGCTCTCCGCTTCGCAGTTCGCGCGCGCGAAGACGCTGTCCTCCGGGCAAGACGCGGTTTAGTCGAGCCGCCCGTAGTACACGCGCGTATCGTACTCGAACGTCACGACCCCGTCGCGTGCGTACCTTTCGTAACACGCCCGCAATCCCTCGACAAAGGAGGCGTGTTGTGGGTGGGCGGGGGCAGGGACATACGACGACGACATTGCGCGGCCATACAGGCCGTCCCAATCGAAGTGCTGGGCGTTCGGAAACACGCGCTCTTCATATCCGCCATCCCCGAAAAAGGCCGAAAGCTGCGCCGAATCGATGTTCCGGTGATTGACCTTCTCGTAGTCCGTCCCCAATTGCCGCAACACGGCATCATAGGCTTGCAAGAAAGGCGTGCTGTCCGTTCGCCGGTCGTTCCAGATAAGAATGAGGTACCCGCCTGGCTTCAAGATGCGGATAAACTCGCGCCGCGTCACGGTCGCATCGAACCAGTGAAATGCCTGCGCCGCCGTGATGAAGTCCACCGAAGCATCGTCCAACCGCGAGTTCTCCGCGGTCCCGTCGACGCTATGAAACCGGGGATACTCGGCAAGCAGTGATTCCGACGCCGCGCGCATGGGGGTGTTCGGCTCCACGCCAAACACGCGGCAACCGTATCGCAGCACGTGCGCCGTCCAGATTCCCGTGCCCGAACCGATATCGGCGACTGTGCTCGACGGAGACAGGCCAACTGCCGCCCCCAGAAACGGCAGTATCGCGTCGGGATATCCTGGCCGATACTTGATGTAGTCTTGAACGCGGTCCGAAAAACGTGCGGTAGGGTCCATCGATGCGCCGCTCCTGCTCTGGTAACCGGGCTACTACACAAACCCGCAGCCCCAAGGACACAACGGCGCGCAGCGCTACATGGCGTTCTCACCGCTCACTCGGCATATAATCGAGTCATGAAACGCCTGTCTTCCATCGCATTCTACGCCGTTCTGATTGCCCTGCTTGTCATCGCAGCCGAAACCGTGCGCAGGAACTGGAGCATCGCACGCGAGCGGGATACCATCGCCAATCGCCCACGCTTCGGCTATATCGACAAGTCGGGCGCCTTGGTCATTCCGCCGGTCTACGATATGGCCTACGACTTCTCCGAAGGGCTGGCGTCCGTCCGCATCGACACGCGCAACGGCTTCATCGACACAAGCGGTCGAATTGTCATCCCCGCCATCTTCGAAGACACCGGCTCCTTCTCCGACGGCTTGGCCCAGGCCATGCCCGAAGGGAGCATTGGGTATATCGACAAGTCGGGCGACATGGTCATTCCCCCGCAATTTTATCGCGCGGGAACCTTCTCGGAAGGGCTTGCCCCCGTGGCCGTCGATGGCAAGTACGGATACATCGATAAGACCGGCACCATGGCTATTGCGCCCAAGTTTCAGCAGGCGTCACCCTTCGGACAGGGCTTGGCATCGGTGACGCTCGACAATCGGGTCGGGTATATCGACAAGACCGGCGCGTTCGCTATCGAGCCAAAGTTCGAGACCGCAGGAAGATTCAGCGGCGGCATCGCGCACGTTCAGGTAAACGGGCGCTGGGGGCTCATAGACTTGAAGGGCAACGTGGTCCTCGAGCCTTCGTTCGACGGAATCGATTCCGAATCCGAGCAGCTCATTCCCGTGCAAGTAAATGGCAAGTGGGGGTATATGGATCGAACAGGGAAGATCGTACTCGATCCCAAGTTCGAGACGGCCCGCCCGTTCTCAGATGGCCTCGCCGCCGTTGAACTCGGCAACAAATTCGGCTACATCGACAAGTCTGGAGCGTTCGCGATTCCGCCCCGGTTCGACCGGGCGTTCGCTTTCTGCGACGGCCTCGCCCGCGTTCGCATTTCCCCGTAGCGGGAATGGATCAAGGCGTCAGGCCGAGCTTCTGCTGGAATGCGCGCAGGTAGTTGCGAATCCGGCGGGCATTCGCGCCGAAATCACCTTTACCGTCGCGGGACTTGGACCGCATATTCACAATCGCTTCGTCGCCTTCCTGGCGGACCTGAATGATGAAATCGTCCCGGAAACGGAACAAGTAGGTCACTGCGTACCCTTCGACGATTCCTTGTTCTGGGTCCGCGAGGGTGATCGTCCAGCCTTCCCACCCTTTCGCGATCTCGTGTGCGGCGTCGAATACTTGACGCACGTCCCCGCTGTGCAGGCCGATTCGAATGGGTTTCAGATCCGGGTATCCGCGCTGGACCTCCGCCGAAAACGATGCGGGAAATTCCATGTCCCGCCCTTGGTTCTCGGGATCTTGTACCGCCTTTACAAAACGCGGCGGATTTGCCGTGTCGGTGACGATGTCGTTAATGCGGGGTAGCTTCAATCCTGGAGCGGCCCCGGCCGCCACGAAAACGAGCGGCATCATGCAGAGCGTCGTAGGGACAGCCCCCGCCTGAACCCATCCTTTCGAGCGCCCAATTACCATGAGCACGGCCATCACGAGGCCCAACGGAACGCTCAGGACAAATATGCCGAATCCCCCTAGCGGAGAAATCACTCCCGTATGCGCAAGCAATACCCCTGTAAGCAGCACAAGTAGAGGCACAGCGCTCAAGATGGCTATCGACATTTTCGATTCCCCCTCGCGATGGTCCACTCAGACAACTTCTCACCTGTCCGGCCACACAGCGCGCATCGCCTTCGTCTCGCTTGACGGCACCACGCATCGCACGCGGCAACCGCCGGTGAAGCACAGTCTCCCGCGAAACAACAGCGCCTGTTAGTAAACTATAATAAACATATCCTAGGGGTGCCGGTCAAGAGTGACCTTTGGTAATTGTGGGCTTGTTGCGTCAACGTTGTCAGCCGCGCAAGTAGATGGCCTGGGGCAGCAACTCGAACGTGGCTGGAAGCCGCCCTGGCGCTTCGCCGTCGATGTCGAGCAAGACTTGACGAGCGCTATTGATAGGAGTGGCCACAATCTTGCGGCCTGTTACAACGCGCACATTCGGAATGCTCAGGTGCGCGCCCCGATAGACCTTGTTGATATTGCGAAGGAACTGGAATTTTCCGATGTCGGCGAGAATGACTACGTGGAAGAGGCCGTCGTCAGGCACGGCGGGCGGGGCGATATGCATGCCCGCCCCAAAGTACTGTCCGTTGCACACGGCCACAGTCAGCATGTCGATAGTCTCGTCGAACACGTCGTCGATTTGGAGGCGAACAGGCTGGTTGCTGTAGCGCGCGAACGCTTTGAACACGCCCCACAGGAACGCATATTTCGAATTGACCTTCTTTGCCCATACCGCACGATTCACGGCGCGATCGGCGGCCCCGCTCAGCCCAAAGCTCGCGACATTGTCGAAATACCGGACTTCTTCCTCGCCGCTGTCGCCGATGTACGTAATCCGGCCGATGTCGATGGGGCGGATGGGGCATGACGCAAGCCGGACAATTTGGTCTTCAACCTTCTCGGGAATGCCGAAAATACGGCGAAAATCGCACCCCGTGCCACTCGAAAGAACGGTCAGCATCGCGTCGGGATTGATGATGCGGCCGTTCTCGAAGAACCCATTAACCACTTCATTGATGGTGCCGTCGCCCCCGACGGAAATGATCTGTTCCTTGCCCTCCTTGAGGGCTTGCCTCGTGAGGCGCGTGGCTGCCATCGGGCCGTCCGTAAACACGGCATCGACGGGGCCGATGATGTCGGCCAGCTTGGCTTCGAGCTTCGGCCAGATATTCCCCGTCCGCCCGCCCCAGGAGCGCGGATTGACGATGGCGCGTGAGCGGGTCCTCGGCGTGAAATGGGACACCGTTCGTTTTACATGGGCCTTGCGAAGCTCGTCCGCCCATCCCAGTTCTTTGGCCATGATCCCCGCCACCTTGGCGATAACATCGTTGCCGGGCGTCCCCAACGTGCCGAGGCCCGTACGCCGGAAAAGCACATCTTCCACGGTTAGGGCCATTTCCTTGCGGACGGCATAGACGACCTCAGCCGCGATATCCGGGAACAGAGGACTCAGGGGTTCGGCGAGCGCGGGATTGTCCTTGGCCAGCGCGAGTACCTCCTCCATATGGCTGCCGTAGTTCTTCGCAAGATTCTCGACCGCCTCGGCGGGAAGATCCGGGTGCGCCGCGACGGCGGCCTCCTTGAACTCGGTGAAGCGGCCCACATCGCCCCCGTACGTCGGCGTCTTTTCGGTGATGCTGGCGATCGGCGGCTTATCCAGTTTAACGACAGCAAGGTTGACCACCTGCTCGGCCAGGTTGCGCGACGTCGTCCACTTCCCGCCAATAGTAGTGATGACCCCTTTGAGACCCTCTTCCGCCTCGTGATCGAATACTTCCGCGGCCCTGCTCGCCGTGTACGAGTCCGGCTCCTCGTTTTCGGCCTTCTTCTGCTCGTCCGTAGTGGCCACGATGGGGCGCAATCCCGCGTAAAAATGCAGAACATCGGACCGCCGCAGTTTTGCCGCGGGAAACCCCGCATTGACCACGGCAAGAAAATCGACGATGTCCCGCTCCGTGACCATGACGTCGTCGGGATGGCCGGCATAGATGGTGTCGGTTGTCCCCAAAAGCGAATGCCCGCGCCACGGGAGAATGAAGAAATGGGTGGACTCGCTCGGCACCGTTACTGCGTGGCCATTCGTCAGCGCCCGCGTAATCAAATGAATGCCCTTGGAGCGAATAAGCTGCCGAGCGGCAAGCGGCTTTTCGTTTGAATCGCCGCCGCCGGCGATCTCCGCCATGAGCAGGTCGGCCCAAGGTCCGGCGGCGTTGATTACGACGGATCCCCTGACGTCAAACTCGGCGGGCTTGGTTCCTTGTTCTGTGGGCATGGGCGACTTGTCCAACACGCGAATGCCCGCGATTCGGTCGTTCTCGCGAATGAACCCGGAGACTTCCGTGTAGTTGGCAACGTGAGCTCCGTGCTCCGCCGCGCTCAAGATGCATTCCAGCGCGAGGCGCTCCGGTGAATACATCTGATAGTCGTGGAACGCAAGCGCTCCGCCCAGATCGTCTGAAGCAAGGCCCGGTTCCAATGCAATGGTCTCGTCGCGCGAAAGCTTCTTGTGCGCGGGAATCACCTTTTCCGGGTCGTCGAGGCGGTTCCGGTCGTAGGACAGCCAATCGTAAAGCCGAAGTCCTATCGACTTCATCACCCTGTCGCGACGTTTCTTGGATGACGTGGGAAGAAGAAACGTAAGCGCATCGATCATGTGCGGGGCCGTATTGGACCACACGCGCCGCTCGCGCAACGACTCGCGCACGAGACTCAGTTCCAGGTTCTGAAGATAGCGCAAGCCACCGTGGATGAGCTTGGACGACGCCGCCGTCGTGGCGCCCGCGAAGTCGTTCTTCTCGACCAGCGCGACGGACAGCCCCCGCAACGCCGCGTCGCGCGCAATGCAAGCCCCCGTGATTCCGCCTCCAACGACGACGATATCGAAATTCGTGGAGGCCATCGCAGCGAGATCACGTTTCATAGCGTGGTTGGAGCTTCCTTCATTCTTCCGAAGATACGCCTTCTTCTATTTCAAGCGAGCACCAAGTGCTAGTATACGAATTCCTGCGGACGATGCGAAGCGCACACGCTCGTTCGGGGACGGCACAGACTATCGACAGGAGTCATGCTCCATGAAACATCTCATGTCTCGCAATTGCTCTCGAAGAGACTTTATCGCTGCGGGCTTTGCGGCCGCCTCGACGCTCTCGAGCAGCAGACTACTGGCCGATACGCCTTCGCCATCTCCGAAGAGCACCTCGCCCTTCGCAACGCGAGGGGTGGTCGTCATGGCGAGCGACCTCAGTTCCTGGCCATGGGTGGAACGGGCTGCACAGACGGGCCTAACGACCATCGGTCTTCATGGTTCATCCGGGGATAACATTGCTTTCCTGATGAGTGAACCGGGGCAAGCTTTCGTGCGCGAGTGCGCGGCAAATACGATTGCCATCGAACACGAATTCCACGCGGCAAACCAGCTGCTGCCTCGCGATCTCTTCGAAAAGGACGCGACCCTGTTTCGGATGAACGACGCCGGGGAGCGCACGCCCGACACAAACCTGTGCGTCAGCTCGCCGCGCGCCTTGGAAATCGCCTCCGAAAACGCCGTGCGATTCGCTCGCGATTTGCCCTCAACCACAGGACGCTACTACTTCTGGTCGGATGATGGCCAGCCCATGTGCCGGTGCCCGAAGTGCAAGGGACTCTCGGACAGCGATCAGACCCTGCTGCTTGAGAATACCCTGCTCAACGCCGTGAAGCAGGTCCGCGCGAATGCGACGCTCGCCCATTTGTGCTATCACCGCACCCTCCCTCCCCCGACCCAAGTAAAGCCGGAGCCGGGTGTGTTCCTGGAATTCGCTCCCATCGGAAGGGACTCAACCAGGTCTATGGGCGACCCAACATTCGCCCCCCATGCGGCTTTGCTCGAACAGCTTGCCAGCAATCTCGCGCTCTTCGGTTCGGCCACCGCGCAAGTGCTCGAATATTGGCTGGACGTTTCACGATTCTCAGGATGGAAGCGGGAGACACTTACCAAGATCCCGTGGAATCGGGACGTGTTTCAGGATGACCTTCGAACTTATGCGAAGCTCGGTGTCCGGCACATCACAACATTCGCATGCTGGATCGATGGCGAGTACGTAAAGCGGTTTGGCAACCCGCCTCTGGATGAATACGGAGAAGGGCTGCTATCCGTCTCGAAGGATTAAGGCGTCCCTTCTTCAGAGTGACTACCTTCGTCCAATCAGAACCGAAGTCCTCCCTGCAGATCGCGGACAGGCGGCACTTCGTCCATGAGGCCGTGCGATGCCAGCGCGTATGCCATTACGGAGGAAGCCAGGTATCCCGAGCCTGCCCGCCCGCAGTAGTAGTCGTCTTTGCCTTCCATGCCCGACGTGAAGTAGCCGTTCTTGTAGTTGTTTTGCAGCACATACTTGACCAAGGGCTTCGCCATTG
>JBHEKO010000242.1:0-3604 GCA_041859475.1 Candidatus Hydrogenedentales bacterium | reverse complement strand
ATTTCCGCCAATAGCCTTGAAGCGTCGTCGACGACGAGCCCCTCGACGCTGGCGTTTCCTGCGGTGGAGGGCAGCAAGGCCGGTGCTGGCGTTGCGCTCGGCGGTTCCGCGGCATTGTGCGCGGGCGGAGGAGTCTCTTTCGCGTCCGCGTTCACCGGCGCAGCGTTTGTCTTCCCCTGCGAGGAGCGGTACCCCATGACGACGGATCCGACGATGCACGAGACCACAAGTGTGCCCACGATGACGGTAGCAACCGATGTGGAGAGCGACCATGGTCCTGCTGTGGTGGCAGAAGCAAGACTCTGGGCTGCCGCCGCTGGAGAACCGATCTGCCCAACTTTCGGCAACGCGGCGATGGCAGCCATGACCTTCTTCGCCTGTTCTTTCCTGCGGGATTCGAGCGCGCCCTCTTCCTGAAGCAGCGCGAGCAAGTTGGCCGAAAGGGTTTCGCGGGCGCGGGCGAGCCGCTTCTGTGCGGCCGGTTTTTCGATCCGCAAGGCCGCCGCGATTTCCCGGACCGATTTGCCTGCGAAGTAATGCATCAACAAGACCTCGCGAGGCCCTTCTTCGAGGGCCATGACTTGTTGGCGGACGATTTCATGGCGCTCGTGAGACGCTGGGTCTTCGGAGTGATTGTCCGCTGCCGGTTCCAGTTGCTTGGCGAGTTGCGAGCGGCGTTCGCGTTTTCGGACCAGGTCGATGGCTTTGTTGCGCGCCATGGTAGTTAGCCACGGGCCGAAGCTGCTGGTATCGCGCAGGGCCCCGAGCGCCTGATAAGCGGCGAGAAACACGTCTTGCGCAATGTCCTCGGAATCGTGCCGGTTGCCGGTCTGCGCATAGGCAACGGCGTGCGCAATACCGATGTATCGGTGGACAAGTTTCTCAAAGGCTTCTTGGTCGCCCGCTTGCGCTTTCTGGGCGAGACGCTGGTCGCTGTCTTGAAATAGTCTCAGCATGGTTCGTCCTCTCTACCGTTCTGCCCTATAGTCGTTTGGGAACGGGAGGTGCGGACACGGCAGATCCATGGTGCGAAAGGACGCCACGCCTCGATCTATTTCGGCGGCGCGGCGGACACATGGACGTCTTTTGGAATCTCGGTCGAATCGGGTTCGGTGATGCGGAAGAAGAAGCCCCAGTTGAGGCCGGTCTGGCCGATCTTCAGAAGTATCTGCGACGTGCCTGCGGGGAGTGTCACGGGGACAAGGTCGTCATCGACCGAGGCGCCGCGCTCGATCTTGTTGGACCACACTTCATTGCCGTTGAGGAAGACCTTAACGCTGTCGTTGCTGCCGACACGGAGCATCGCATCACGAGGCCCTTTGTCGACCGTGACCCAGCAGAGGGCGTATGCGCAGGAGTAATCGGTGTCGGTGATTTCGCGTAGCAGGTCCACATAGCCTTTCCATTCGGGTACGTGGCTGGGCTTCCACGCAACCGATACGCCTGCCTTGCCGGTGTATGTGGCCGCTGGATCGGCTCCGTGTTCGGGTGGATAGACTTGGTCGTGTCCGTTCATGCCTGCGTTGTCGAAGGGGCCGCACAGCAGCCACTCGTTTATGAATCCCTGTTCGCGGGCGAAGCGGTCGGTCAGACCCACCGTGGTCTTTTCTTTCGCGATGGTTGCCAACAGATAATCTTCGTTGATGGCGGCCATGCGGTCGATCGTTTCGTTGAGCTTGGCAATCGAGGCGTTGTATTGCCCGAAGGTAGTCGAAGTATCCGCGCGGCGGATCTTCAGATAGGCGTCCATTTGATCGAACGACAGCCGGACCATTTCGAGACGTTTGGCAACGGCGGGAGAGGCGGACTTCTTTTCGGCTGCTTCGAGGGCCGCCCGGCACTTCTCTACGGTTTCCTTCGAGAAGTAGTTGGGATAATCGACAAGCCCCCATTCGACCTTCTTCTCCAACCCATCAAAGACCGATCCCAGTGTTTCGTAGAATGCCGTCATCTCGGGGGCTGCGTCGCCGAAGAACGATGCGATCATATCGGCAAAGAGCGCGTTGCCGTCCTGGGAGCTGTCCCACATGCTCTGGGCTCCGAGATAGTAGTTGGGGAAATAGGCGGCCCAAGAATCCTGGCCTTCAAACGAGAGGCCCTTGACACCCAATTGCTTGTAGGCGGCCATCTCGCCGGCGTGTGCTTTCCACATGGGCCAGGGCAAACCGCCGCTGTAGGGCACGGGGTCGTATTCGTAAATGATCACGAGCGGAGTAAATGCGGTCCACTTCGCGAGCAGTTCCTTAAACGACTGCCGCGAGGGGCAGCAGGCATCCGCGATACCATGGGCCGCACAATAAACGCTGGTGGTCGCGAAGATGCAGGTGTGCGGGTCGACCGGCGTGTTCACCGGCGGATCGGTGTGGTTGAGATTGTAAGCATAGGTTGTGACGCCCACGTTCGGGTATTCGTCTTTGATCCCGGCGAGGACTTGATTGAGGAAGACCTGGTAGTGGTCGGCGATGCTGGGTAGTCCACCGCTATCGATGCGGCCCGAGTCGAGTGCACGGCACGCGTTGCATTCGCAGAACTCGTGATTGTCGTCGGGGCAGAGCGAATAGGATTCGGTCGCGGGGTTCTCTTTGAGGTATTGCTTGACCGATTTTACGACAAGGTCCACGGCCTCGGGATTCGAGGTGCAGATTTGGGTTTTCGCGCGCTGACCTTTGATGAGGGCATACAGGTCGGGCCGTTTCTCGAACGGGGCAAACACCGCGAGCGTATTGGTGAGATTGTGGCCGTGTTGGATTGGGGGATGGTTCATGCGATTGCGGCGGCACCAAAGGTCCCGGCGCGCCGCGGCTTCCGGCGAACTGCCGTAGGCGTACCAGATTTCGCGGAAACGGAAATCCGGCTTCTGCGTTTTCTCTTGAAGGGACAATGCAAGAGTCTTGGTTTGCGGCAGGCATTCGCCGATATCGCCGGGCATCACCCAACGGCATCCGAGCTCGCGTAGTAGCGTATAGACGCCGTGCTGCGTTCCGAGCGGACTTCCGCCGACGATCCAAATAGCATCGGCGGCCACGTTGAGGATGAACTCCTCTTCTTCGAGTGCAGGTACCGGAAACGGTGGCGGAGAAAAGTCTACGGCTTGTCCGATGTGCAGGGGAATCAGGCCGTCTGCGGCTTCGGTTGTCAGTGTCGCACCCGTTGCGCGCTGGATGATTTCGATCAGGTCGGTAGCGGCGGCGTGAATGCGCGAATCCGAGTTCGGTTGAACGGCGATGTAGATTCTGGCTTGTCCATCGCGCACCAGGTAGGTGGATTGGGATTGCGCGGCAACCACGGGCATCACAAGAAGCAGGCAAGCCGTAAGGGCGAGAAGCGCTCGGTTGCGATTCATGAGGCATCCTCCGCGGTTGGAATGACTTCAATGGGCCAGCATTAAGGCGAATCAGCGTAAGGCTCGGTCCCCTTTTCGGAGAGCTACTTCGACTTCGGCGACGGAGCCAAAGACGTGGTCTGGGGATCGTGAACCATGCGGTATATCCGCCGCCTTTGTCTCTCCACTTAAGACGAGAATGGAGGTGATACCCGAGTCATAGGCCATCTGCATGTCGGTGTAGAGGCGGTCGCCTACCATGGCGGTCTCTTCAGGCGCGGC
>JBHEKO010000206.1:0-5354 GCA_041859475.1 Candidatus Hydrogenedentales bacterium | reverse complement strand
GAAGAATGCAGGAAGTAAGCGAATGTGAAGTGTCTTCATGGCGTTTCCCCGCAATTGAGCGACAAACAGGCGTCCATTGTCTCAACATGGCGGAGTACGTACAAGCAGGAAGCGCGCTAAGAAGCGCGGTGGACGACACTCAACCGAACGCACGATCTGCCTCTAGTCGCTGTCCAATATTTCGCCTATCGTCTTGACCTGGACAATAATTCCAGCACTGTTCAGAGATCGACCGGCATCAGCGGAATTCCATTCTTCTTCATTCGTGTGTTTGGCGTAATTTGTGGTTCACATCGCACCAACCACGAAACACACCAAACACACGAAAGGGAGAATCATTTCAGTATCAATCAACCAGGCAAGATTCTGGCGCAAGGCCTGCGCGTAGCGGGCACAAACAGTACCCAGCGTGAGGCGGTGTTGGGTGACCAGAGTACCTGCCGTTGAGGACACAAAATGAAGACGCCCGGTAGGAGACCGGGCGCTGCTTGGATTTCTGAGAGGCTATCGCGAAACCCCGCCTACTTCCCCGCCTTCACTTGCGCGCGGATCAGGTTGAGCGCGCCGCCCGCCTTGAACCACTCGATCTGGTTCTCGTTGTAGGTGTGGTTCACGGCGAAGGAGTCGGACGTGCCGTCGCTGTGGTGGAGCGTGACGGTGAGCGGTTTGCCGGGTGCGAACGCCGTCAGGCCCGCGATGTCGATGACGTCGTCCTCGCGGACCTTGTCGTAGTCGGCTTTGTCCGCAAAGGTGAGCGCGAGCATGCCCTGTTTCTTGAGGTTGGTTTCGTGGATGCGCGCAAACGAACGCACGAGGATGGCGCGCACGCCGAGGTGGCGCGGTTGCATGGCCGCGTGTTCGCGCGACGACCCTTCGCCGTAGTTCTCATCGCCGACGACGACCGACCCGATGCCCTTTGCCTTATAGGCGCGGGCCGTCGCGGGAACTTCGCCGTACGCGCCTGTGAGCTGGTTCTTCACCGTGTTAGCCTGATCGTTGAACGCATTGATCGCGCCGATAAACGTGTTGTTCGCGATGTTGTCGAGGTGTCCGCGATAGCGCAGCCACGGCCCGGCCATCGAGATATGGTCGGTCGTGCACTTACCCTTCGCCTTGAGCAACAGCCGCAGGCCCTTGATGTCCGCACCTTCCCACGTGGCGAAGGGATCGAGCAGTTGCAGGCGCTCCGACGTGGGGCTCACATCGACTCTCACGCTGCTCCCGTCTTTCGCGGGCGCGAGATAGCCAGGGTCTTCGCAGGCAAACCCCTTCGCGGGCAGTTCCTCGCCTGACGGCGGATCGAGCTTCACCGCCTTTCCGTCTTCGCTGGTCAAAGTGTCGGTCAACGGATTGAAGTCGAGCCGGCCCGCCAGCGCCAGCGCCGTCACCATCTCCGGCGACGCCACGAACGCGTGCGTTTTCGCGTTGCCGTCGTTGCGCTTTGCGAAGTTGCGATTGAACGATGTGATGATCGTATTGGGCTGGTCGTTGCCGCCGGTGCGGTGGCGCGACCATTGGCCGATGCACGGTCCGCACGCGTTCGCCAGCACAACGCCCCCGATGGCCTCGAAGTCCTTCAATACGCCGTCGCGCTCGACGGTGTAGCGCACCTGTTCGGAGCCGGGCGTAATCGTGAATTCGGCTTTGGCCTTCACGTGCTTTTCCGCGGCCTGGCGCGCCAGCGACGCCGCGCGCGTCATGTCTTCGTACGACGAATTGGTACACGAACCGATGAGACCGACCTCGACTTCGAGCGGCCAGCCCTTTTCCTTCGCGGCCTTGCCCAACTGCGAAATCGGCCATGCGAGGTCGGGTGTGAACGGCCCATTGACCAGCGGCTCCAGCTCGCTCAAATTGATCTCGATGACCTGATCGAAGTACTTCGCGGGGTCCGCGTACACCTCGGGATCGGGACGCAGAAGGTCGCGCACGGCCTCGGCCGCCGCAGCCACATCGGCGCGGCCCGTGGATTTCAGGTACCGCACCATGGAATCGTCGAACGCGAACACGGACGTCGTCGCGCCAATTTCCGCGCCCATGTTGCACACGGTGCCTTTGCCAGTGCACGACATGCTCTCGGAGCCGGGGCCGAAGTATTCGACAATCGCGCCCGTGCCGCCTTTCACCGTGAGGATACCGGCGACCTTGAGAATCACGTCTTTCGCGGACGCCCACCCGCTCAACTTGCCCGTCAGATGCACACCAATCAGTTTCGGCCATTTGAGTTCCCACGCCATGCCCGCCATCACGTCCACGGCATCCGCGCCGCCCACGCCAATGGCGCACATGCCGAGTCCGCCCGCGTTAGGGGTGTGCGAGTCCGTGCCGATCATCATGCCGCCGGGGAACGCGTAGTTCTCCAACACGACCTGGTGGATGATGCCCGCGCCGGGCTTCCAGAACCCGATGCCGTATTTGTTCGACACCGACGTCAGGAAGGCGTAGACCTCTTTGTTCACGTCCAGCGCTTTGACCAAATCGTTCGCGGCACCGTGCTCCGCCTGGATAAGGTGGTCGCAATGCACGGTCGACGGCACGGCCGTCGTGGGCCGGCCCGCCTGCATGAATTGGAGCAGGGCCATCTGCGCGGTGGCGTCTTGCATCGCGACGCGGTCCGGAGCGAAATCGACATAATCTTGACCCCGGCTAAACGATTTCGCGGCAGGGCCATCCCATAAGTGGTTGTAGAGAATCTTTTCGGCGAGGGTCAGTGGACGCCCCACGGCCTTGCGCGCCGCGGCAATGCGCTCCGGCATCCGCTTGTATAGAGCTTGGATCATGTCGAAATCGAAAGCCATGGCTAAGTCCTCGCAGCAGTTTGTGTTCCAAAGAGGGCCTCTATACTATCGAGAAAGCACCTGGGGAGTCCAACATGCGACCAAGGCGGTCCAAACCGGAGAAGACATGAAGGCGCGCACGCGATTAATCCTGGTCGTCACGGCGGTTTTGCTGGCGTTTGCCGTCTTTGGGATGCTCACCGTCAATGCCAAGATCGCACGCAGCGCAACCAGCACCAATTCGTCGAATTCCACGTCAAGCAGCCATAGCTCCGAGGCTATCCAAACCATCGCCGCCTCCACGCGCAAGGTCTGCTTTCACGTAAACGAGCGCGTGGGACTTGCGTCGACTTTGAGCTGGGAAATCCGCGAGGCATTGCGCGCGGCGGACCGGTTCGATATTTACCTGGTCAACAACGAACCGGGGAAGGACGACCATCCCCTGCTGTTTGCGTCCATCGAGAATCCGAAAATCCTCTGGACGCCCTTCTACTGTCGTGCCTCATTCGACGTTAAATACGTCTACGCGACGGACACAACGGACCCCACGATATTGCAGGGCACCTCCGACGAGTTTGAACCCGACTCCTTGCCCGAAAAGTTCCAACTGCGTCTTCGCGGGACCATATCCGTGACAGACACCACGACGGGCATCGTCACCTTGCCGGCATACCGCCAGCACCTCGTAGAAGACCCCGCGAAGACCATCGTCGGAGCCATGATCAAGGCTCTGGACGATCTTGAGAAGAAGGCAAGCGAAAAGCCCGAGAATTCGACGGGCGGATGATCTACGCCGGCAGGCCGTAGGCTATCGTACCTTGTACCGCTGGCTTCCAGCCGGCATCTTCAACGTTGCGCAGCCACCGCCCCACATTACGCATAGGAGAACACGTCATGCCAAAGACCATTGCCATCATCGGCGCATCGACCGACCGCAAGAAATACGGCAACAAGGCCGTGCGCGCCTTTCGCGACGGTGGATGGACGGTCTATCCCGTCAACGCAAAGGCCAGCGAGGTTGAAGGGCTGACGTGCTACGCGCGGATCGACGACGTGCCCGGACCCATTGACCGCGTGTCGATGTACGTGCCGCCCGCCGTCGGCAAAGGCATGCTCGACGCCATCGCCGCGAAACACCCCGGCGAGTTGTTCTTCAACCCCGGCTCCGAAGACCCGGAAGTGATGGACCTCGCGCGCGCCAAAGGCCTCAACGTCATCAACGCATGCAGCATCGTCAACATCGGCCTGCGCCCGGAAATGTACCCGGACGAATAGCGGATCAATTTGACGACTGCCGCCCTTCGATTGCGGACACGAGAATTCCTGCCGCAAGCCCGAGCCGGCGGTCCAACAGCCCTGCCGTGTCCATGGAGAAGTCCATGTCCATGCGGAGAACAAAGGGGTTGAAATGCCGGTGGAACTGGAAGACGGTCTGTCCGCCGATGGTCCCTGTGTAGTGCTGCGGAATTAAGTTGGTCAAGAAACGCCGCAGCAACGCCATCAGCATGCTGTCCTCTTGCAGCAAGCCGACCTCGCGGTCGTTCTCGTCGAGAATCAGCCACTCGTCTTTCAAGATCGATTTCAGGCCTTTTCGGCGCAGTGCGCCCAGCCTGCGCTGAGTCTGCGAATCGAACACGTCGTACGTGGACCAGATATCGATCATCTTGCGCGCTTTGATGGTGAGCACTTCGGTGGTCTGGTTTTCGTCCGTGTACAGGCGAATGTCTTCCTTGAGCTTGAATGCCTTCAGCTTCGAATAAAAGATGACAGTGCCGCGGAAATCGTAGATGTGAAAGGCTTCGCCAAAGATCTTGAAGATTTTCTTGCGAATCATGTACTGCTGTTGCTGGAGCCGCTCGTCTATCGCCGTCGATCCCATCGTTCCCCTCCTTCTCTTTGCTCACAAACCCCGCACGAGTATACACCGAAAATCGCGCGCGCGAATCCACTCATGCCCGGCGCAGCGTTATCGCCCCAATCTCCGGCGGCACGCCGAACCGGACCGGCATAATTGCCATACCGACACCTCGCGATACGAGCACCGGGCACGTGGGTCCCTCGCAGACGCCGCCCGCGTACTTCTGGCCGAACTTGCTCGGCAGGATGGGCGTGCCCAAACCGGGGATCCACACTTGCCCGCCGTGCGTGTGGCCGCTGCACATAAGGTCGATGCGCAGTCCTCTGGGCGCTTTTTCCGCCGCATCGGGATTGTGCGACAACACGATTCGCGGCATATCGGAGAGTGCGTCACGCGTCGCGGCGGCGAAGTCGGTCGTGTCTTCCCACAGGTCGCCGATGCCGCCGATACACAACGAGCGCTGCGCATAGGGCGCCTCGGAAAGGCCGTCCGGCGATAGGAACCGGCGCGCGTTGTCGATGCAGGGAATGCCGATGCGTTGGAACGCCGCGCGGCATTCGTTCGCGCCTTCCCAATGGTCGTGGTTGCCGAGCACCGCCACCGTCCCGAACCGCGCGTTGATGCCGGCGAAGACGGAGATGCCCCGCTCGATCACCATCGGGGAACGGTGCACGTAGTCGCCGGTCAGGATGACGAGGTCTCCTTTGAGCGCATTGGCC